>PLER01000049.1:0-7075 GCA_003136495.1 Acidimicrobiaceae bacterium | reverse complement strand
ATCGGTCGTCCGCACTTCGCGCGCGCGATGTTCGAACTCCACCCCGAGATCGTCGGCGAGCGCACCGACGCGCGGTGGAACGAGATCTTCATCGAGTGGCTCGGGAGCACCGGCTTCGCCTACATCCCGAAGACGTCGATGCCCCTCGAGCAGTTCGTCGACGCCGCCAAGGGCTCGGACACCGTGTTCTCCATCGCCCACCCGCTGGTCAACTACATCGACGAACCGACCCACAGCGCCATCGAAGCGACGATGCCACGCGTGATGGCGTCGCTTCGCGAACGGGGGTTCCGCGGCATCGAGGCGTACTACGGCGGGACCAGCGCGCCGACGAGAGCGTTGATGGTGAAGCTGACCCGCGACGCCGGCATGATCCCGACCGGGGGCTCGGACTACCACGGCCACTACAAAGAAGACGTCGCGCTCGGCGTTGGCCGCACCGGCGACCTCCTCGTGCCGAACGAAGTGCTCGACGAGCTGAAGGCCGCGCGCTAACTCAGCGCGCTGAGCGCCGCTTCGAGCGCGCCACGTCGGGTGGCGGCGATGTCATCGACCGATAGATCGACCGTCGAGCCGATCACGAGTCGCTCGCCACCGCACGTACCCAACGACACCATCGGCACCCCCGCCGCCGCGGCGCGCGTCGCGAACGCGTCGAGGTCGCCCGTCGCGACAATGAAACGACCGGGGAACTCACTAAAGAGCTCGGCGAAGTCGTCGAGCTCGGCGACCTGCGCGCCGACGCTCGTGACGGCCACCATCTCGGCGAGCGCCGCAGCGATGCCCCCGCCACTGACGTCGTGCACCGCGGTCACGTCACTCGCCATCCCCGCGCAGATCCCCGCCACTTCGCCCACGACGAAGTCGATGGTCGCTCGAAGGGTCGAGACCTCGATCTCACTCAGCCGCCCGCCGCGACGACCGCGACGGGTGGCCCAGCGCGAGCCCCCCAAAGGGAACGACCGCTCGCCGACCGCGCGTCGCACGCCGACCAGGACCAGCGCATCACCCGCGCGCCAGTTCCAGCCCGGCGGCGGAGCGACCAGATGATCGAGCACGCCGAGCAGACCGACGACAGGCGTCGGATCGATGTCGACGCCACCACTCTCGTTATAGAGCGAGACGTTGCCACCAATCACCGGCAGCCCGAGGGCGCTGCAGGCGTCGGCCATGCCGTCGATCGCCTCGGAGAGTTGCCACATGACCGAGGGGTGCTCGGGGTTACCGAAGTTGAGGCAGTTCACGACCGCCTTCGCGGTAGCGCCCACGCACGCCAGGTTCGCGACGCTCTCGTAGATCGTGAGCGCCGTGCCGAGTCTCGGGTCGAGGGCGCACCAACGCGGGTTGGAGTCCGTCGAGAGCGCGATGCCCCGCGTCGAGACAGGTAGGCCCGGCCCGGCCAAGCGGAGCAGCGCCGCGTCGCGACCGGGACCGACGACGGTGTTCAAGAAGAGCTGCGAGTCGTACTGGCGATAGACCCAGCCCGGGTCCACCAGGAGTGACAAGAGGTCCTCGTTCGTCGAACCAACGGGCTCGTTGGAGGGATCGTCGTCGAGGACCGCGTCGAGTGAGGAGGGTCGCTCGCGCGTTCGGTCATAGAGCGGCGCCTCGTCCGCCAGGGAGCGCGCCGGTACCTCGGCCAGTACCTCGCCGTCAAAACCGTCGCGAATTCGCAGCATCCCGACTTCGTTGCCGTCATCGTCAATGAGCGGCTCGACCACGTGACCGACCACCGTCGCGCGCACTTCCCAGCGTTCGCACACTTCGCGGACCGCTTCTAGGTTCTCGGGCGTGATGATCGCGAGCATGCGCTCTTGGCTCTCGGAGGTCATGATCTCGTAGGGCACCATGCCCGGTTCGCGCTGGGGCACCGCGGTCACGTCGACGTCCATGCCGACACCCCCACGCGCCGCGGTCTCCGAGGTCGCACAGACCAACCCCGCGCCACCGAGGTCCTGGATACCCAGCACGTACCCGCGGTCGAGCAGTTCGAGGCAGGCCTCGATGAGACGTTTCTCCTCGTAGGGGTCACCGACCTGGACGCTCGGTCGCTTGGCGTCATCGAGGGCGCCCTCCTCGCCGGAGAAGCCCGCCGAGGCGAGCACCGAGACACCGCCGATACCGTCACGACCGGTACGTGATCCGAGCAGAACCGCCAGGTTCCCGACGCCCGACGCGATGCCCAGTACCAGTCGCTCGGTCGGCAGGGCCCCCACGCAAAGCACGTTCACGAGCGGATTACCGCTGTAGCACTCGTCGAAGGTCAACTCGCCACCGATCGTCGGCACGCCGACCGAGTTGCCGTACCCCGAGATGCCCGAGACCACACCCTCGACGAGCCAGCGTTGTCGCGCGTCGCTCAGTTCACCGAAGAACAAGGGGTCCATCACCGCCAAGGGACGCGCACCCATGGTGAACACGTCGCGCAAGATCCCCCCGACGCCCGTGGCCGCCCCCTGGTAGGGCTCGATCGCCGAAGGGTGGTTATGGCTCTCGATGCGGATCGCCACCGCGATACCGTCACCGGCGTCGATGACCCCCGCGTTCTCGCCCGGCCCGACCAGCACGTGTTCGCCGGTCGTGGGCAGTCGACGCAGGTGCAGCCGCGAGGACTTATAGGAACAGTGTTCGCTCCACATCACGCCGTAGAGCGCGAGCTCTAGGTCGTTGGGCTCTCTTCCGAGCACCGCCTCGATTTGGGCGAACTCGTCGTCACTCAATCCAAGCGCTCGGTGAAGGCTCTGGGGAGGGCGGTTCACGCAACCAAACTACTGGTCACGCTGCGCGTCTCCGGTCGCTCCTCGAGCGACCAGTCACGCGCGGACGCGTGGCGCGACGAAGCTCTCGAGCAGGACGCGACCGTCGGCGCTGCCGAGCAACGTCGACATCGCGCGTTCGGGATGGGGCATCAAGCCAACGACGTTGCCCCGCTCGTTCGCGAGCCCCGCGATGTTGCCGCGCGACCCGTTGGGGTTCTCCACGTAGCGCAGGATGATCTGTCCACTCCCCTCGAGTCGAGCGAGGGTCTCGTCGTCACAGACGTAGGCCCCCGAGAAGTGGTTGATCGGAATGACAAGTTCTTGACCGAGGGTGGCGTTCGCGGTCAAGATCGAGTCGGTCGAGGTGACCGTCAACGTGGTGGGTTGGCAGAGGAACTTGAGACCGGCGTTCTTCTGCAGGGCGCCGGGCAGAAGTCCAGCCTCGGTGAGCACTTGGAATCCGTTACAGATCCCCAGCACCGCACCACCGTCCTCGGCGAAGCGCGCGACCGCGTCCATCACCGGTGAGAATCGCGCCAGCGCACCCGGTCGCAGGTAGTCACCGTGGGCGAAGCCGCCGGGCAAGATCACGCCGTCGAATCCCGATAGGTCCTTGGTCGAATGCCAGACCAGCTCGGCGTCGGCGCCCAAGGACTCGACCCCAGTGAGCGCGTCGTACTCACAGTTCGATCCCGGGAAGACGACGACGGCGATGCGTGTCACGTGGCGTGGACCTCGGCCAGGCGAGCGACCGCGTCTTCAATCACGGGGTTCGAGAGCAGTCGCTCCGCCAGGGCCGTCGCCTTGTCCAGTGCGGCGTCCTCGTTCTCGGCCTCGACGTTCATGCGAAACGACTTCCCCGCCTGGACGTTCGAGACCCCCGAAAAGCCCAGCGCCGGCAGGGCCCGCTCGATGGTCGCCCCCTCGGGATCGGCGATACCGCGTCGCAGCGTCACCTCGACCACGACCAGAAAGTTCATTACTCTCGACCGTACCAGTCGTCCAGCGACTTCCCGCTCACGCGCTCGTAGGCCGCGACGTAGCGCGACGAGGTCTCGGCGATGATCGAATAGGGCACCCGCGGCGGCGGCGGTATGCGGTTCCAGCGCTGGGCGGTGAGCCAGTCCCGGAAGGGCTGCTTATCGAAGGCCGGCGGCGTCTCGCCCGAGCGCACCTGGTCGGCCGGCCAGATGCGCGAGGAGTCCGGCGTGATCACCTCATCGCACACGACGAGTTGACCGTCGACAAATCCGAGTTCGAATTTGGTGTCGGCGAGCACCAACCCGACCTCGTCGAACTTCACGGCGGCACGCGCAAAGAGGTCCAGGCAGAGCGCTTGGGCCTGGGCCAATCGCTCCGCCCCGATGATCTCACTGGCGGCGACGAGGTCGATATTGAGGTCGTGACCAGAGGTGGCCTTGGTCGAGGGCGTAAAGATCGGCTCGGGAAACGCGTCGGTCAGCCGCAGCCCCGCGGGCGCGGGCATGTGGTGCACGGTGCCGGTTTCTACGTACTCGTCGAAGGCCTGGCCGGCCAAGCGGGCTCGCACGATGCACTCGAGGGGCAACATCTCCGCGCGCCGAACCAGCATCGCGCGACCGTGCAGCGGCGTCTCTTCGCGGAAGCCCGGCGCGAAGCCCTCGATCACCTCGGGGTCACAGCTGACCAGAGCACTGGGCACGTCGACTTCGAACTGGTGGGTCCAGTAGTACGTCAGTGCGGTCAGCACGCGACCCTTGTTGGGTATCGGTTCGTTCATCACGACGTCGAAGGCGCTCAGTCGATCGGAGGCGACCATCAAGAGATGCTCGTCGTCCACCTCGTAGAGGTCGCGCACCTTGCCCGAGTAGAGGTGCGCCAGGTCGAGGCTCATGCTCGCCACGTTAGAGCGTCGAGCACGCGCCGACGGTGAGCGAGAAGTCGGTCGAGGTCGAAGGCGCGCGCCAGCGCGTCGGTGCTCAAGGTCACCTCGTCATCGACTTCGACGACGTCACGGAAGTTGCGACCCTCCTCAATCGCCCGGCGCGACGCCCGCTGGACGACCCGGTACGCGTCGTCGCGGCTCATCCCCGAATCCACTAACGCGAGGAGCACCGACTGGGTGAACACCAGACCCAAGGAGCCTTCGGTCAAGTTGGCGAGCGCGCGCGCCTCGTGTAACACGAGCCCGTCGGCGAGCCAGGTGGCCTTGCGCAACATGTAGACGGTCAACTGCAACGCGTCGGGAAGGACCACGCGCTCGACGCTGGAGTGTGAGATGTCGCGCTCGTGCCAGAGCGCCACGTCTTCGAGGCCCGCCTGGAGGTAGCCACGAAGGACGCGCGCGAGACCGCTCAGTCGCTCGGCGACCACGGGATTGCGCTTATGCGGCATGGCCGAGGAGCCCTTTTGACCAGGGGCGAAGGGTTCTTCGGCTTCGCCGACTTCGCTACGCGCGAGGTGGCGGACCTCCAGGGCGAACTGTTCGATCGTCGTGCCAATCGCGGCGCAGGCGTAGAGCACTTCGGCGTGACGATCGCGCGCGATCACTTGCGTGGCCGGCACCGGCGCCAAGCCCAAGTGCTCACAGACGTAAGCCTCGACCGAAGGGTCGATGTTGGAGAAGGTCCCGACGGCCCCGCTCAACTTGCCCACGGCGATGCCGCGNNGGCTCGGCGTGCATCCCGTGGGTTCGCCCGACGATCGGGGTATCGACGCTCGCCTCGGCGCGTCTCGTCAGCGCGCCGCGCAACGCTTCGACCTCGGCGACGACGATGTCCATCGCCGCGGTGAGCGTCGCACATAACGCCGTGTCAACGACGTCCGACGAGGTGAGACCGTAGTGGATCCACGCCCCCTCGGGCATGCCGATACGCGCTTGGACGACGTCGACGAAGGCGGCGGTGTCGTGGTTCGTCGTCTCTTCACGCAGGTTGACGGCCTCGACGAACTCCGCGTCGACGACCGGCCGTCGCTCGCGTAATGCGACCACGTCCTGGCGAGGGATCACGTCGAGTTCGGCCAGCGCCTCGGCGGCGAGTAACTCGACCTCGAGCATCGTGTCGAAGCGATGCTGGTCGCTGAAGAGCTCGGCCACGTCCTTTGGTGAGTACCTCGGAATCATGTCGCTCCTCCAGCAATGGCGAGGGCGATGTCACTACGCATCACCCTGCCCTCAAAGGTTACGAGCGAGGCGCCGTGATAGGCGCGACTCCGCGCTTGCTCGAGTGTCTCGCCCACGCCGGTCACCGCCACGACGCGACCGCCCGACGTGATGAGCTGCCCCTCGTCATTGCGCGCGGAGCCGGCGTGAAAGACCGTCACGCCTTCAACCGGTTCGAGAAGTTGGCCGTCAGTTCCGAGTCCGGTGATGACATCGCCCGGTCGCGGGGCGCCGGGGTAGCCGTGGGCCGCCAACACTACGGTGACCGCAGCGCCCGCCGCGTCGGGTACGGCGCCGTCGAGGTTTCCGTTTGCCACCCGCCAGAGCAGGTCATAGAAACGATCGCCGTACAGCGGGACCAGTACCTGGGTCTCCGGATCGCCGAATCGTGCGTTGTACTCGAGCAGTTTTGGCCCTTTCGACGTCAGCATCACGCCCGCGTAGAGAACACCGCGGTAGTCAATGTCGCGCCGAGCGAGTTCGCGCACCGTGGGTGTGACAACCTTCTCCATCACTTCGTCGAGAAGATCCTTCGTCATCTCGGGATACGGTGCAAATGCGCCCATGCCACCCGTGTTCAAACCTGTGTCACCGTCGCCGACGCGCTTGAAATCCTGCGACGGGATGAGCGACGTGGCGCCCTTCCCGTCGCACAGAACCATCAATGAGCACTCGGGACCATCGAGTCCTTCTTCGATCACGATGGTTCGTCCGGCTCCCGCGAAGGACGCACCACTCAATTTCTCGCGGACGTCGGCCTGCGCTTCATCGAGGTCGTTCGTCACCAGGACACCCTTGCCCGCGGCGAGTCCGTCGGTTTTGATCACGTAGGGCGGGGACATCGTGGCGAGATACGTGAGCGCGCTCTCCACAGTGTCGAACACGCCGAACTCGGCCGTAGGAATGCCGGCACTCGCGAGGAACTCCTTCATGAACGCCTTCGACCCTTNNATGACGAAGAGGTCGGCGTCGAGTTCGGTCGCGGGCGTTGGGACGCACGTGATGCCGTGCGCGGCGATACCGGCGTTGCCGGGGGTCACGACCACGTCCGCGCTCTTCGCCAGAGCCCACGCCAACGCGTGCTCGCGCGCTCCCGAGCCGATGACGACGCAGCGGCTCACGAGGGTCGAACGAATTGCTCTCGGCCCGGGCCCACGCCCACCACCGAGATGGT
>PLER01000086.1 GCA_003136495.1 Acidimicrobiaceae bacterium | reverse complement strand
AGCCCGACGCTGCACGCGACGCTCTTCGTCCGCGACGCGTTTCAACTGAAGCCCGACGACGAGGCGGTGATTCCGCCTCGCTTGAGTGGCCACGTCCCGGACCTGTCGCGACTGGTGTCGAACCTCGACGTGCGAGAAGCGGCGCTCGCGTGGACGCCGTGGTTCGAACGGGCGCTGGATTTCGAGTTCGACTCGATGACGGGACGGGTGGTCGCGGGGGCGGCCAGCGACGCCGCCCGAGCGGGATTCTTTGACCCGCCGGAGTTCAACGGCCTGTGGGCGTGGCCCGCGCTGCAAGCCGCCGCTCGGGCGTCACACCGTGAAGCCCTGCGGTGGAACAAGTTTCACCAAACGTTCTCGGGTGAGGCCCTGCACCACGCGCTGCGCGATTCGGTGGTGTCGTCGGTCGCGTGGGAGACGTGCGCCGCCTTGCACGTCAGCCCCGCTCGCCTGCGCGCCACGGTTCTCGTCGTGGACGTTGAAGGCACGTGGAGCGCGCATCCCCACCCGGGAATGTTCCTCTGCTCCGCGAACCTCGCGCGCAAGGCCTCGCTGTTGAAAGACGGACTTCGAGAGACCTTCCTCGAGACACTCCGCGTCGACTGAGCGAACTCGACTTCTCTCGTTGACGGTCACGTCGCGAAGGCCGTGTCGTCAGCGTGCACCAGGCTGCACCAAACGTTGAGGGGATCTGGTGGAGAATAGATCGATGAAGACTGACCGACGACGCGCGAGTGTGCCAGCACTCGCCAGCGTGCTGGCGCTGGCGAGCGTGCTCCTACCATCGCTCGCGGGCGCCGCGACACACACGACGTATCGAGTGACGACGCCGCAGAGCGAGCGTGCGGCGCTCAAGTTCGTCCACTGGACGTCCAACGTGAACGTGACCGTGGGTAATGGCTCGTGGACCTTCACTTCAACTGGTCTTCCCGCGTCGAACTTCGTCGCGACCGACTACGCGGTGCCGAGCAATCCTTTTGACGTGAGTGCGACCGGCGCCAGCGTCGTGGCGTCTGCCTCGATCCTGAAGGACCAGAACTACGATTACACGCTGCCGTTGACCCCGACCTATTCCAAGCGCGTGACCACGACGAATCAGGGTCCCATCGGCTTTCTCCTCGACGGCGGCGCGATGTACAACCCCTACGAGGCGAACCACCAGACCGTCGCGACCAGCGACAACTTCGTCGCCAGCGCCAACGGAGTTACCGCGTCGTTCCTCGACGACTGCGATGGGCATCCGGGACCCGGGGGTCAGTACCACTACCACGGTCTGCCGACGTGTCTGGTGGCCTACGCCACGGGCACTACCCCCCAAGTCGCCTCGGTGACCTCGACGGCGGGCTCGACGACAAACGGCGTGAGCGAGACCACCGCGGCGGCACGTCGGCCACTGATTCTCGGCTTCGCCTTCGACGGTTACGGGATCTATGACAACATCGCCATGAACGGCGCCGTCGTCCCGGTCGCCGCGCTCGACGCGTGCAACGGGATCTTCTCGCCGGTGCCCGGCTATCCCCACGGCGTGTACCACTACGTGCTGGAGAACGTCAAGGGCGCTCGATCGTCCATCGGTTGCTACCACGGCGTCGTGTCGTCGGCCTACACGCGCGCCCTCGAGGCCGAGCTCGAGGGGCCGAGCGCGCTCGCCAGCGCGGGAACGTCCCCTTCGTCGCTCGTCCCCGCCACGGCGCTCACCCTGAGGGCCGACACGGGCGAGGACACGTTTCTTCGCGCGATGCTGCGCCTGCGGGGAATCGCCAACGACTGCTAATCGCAGGGACACGACCTCCATTAACATCCCCGCGTGAGTAACTTTCGCCTCGGGTCGGTCTCGATGGACTGCGCGGACCCCCGGGCCCTCGGCAAGTTTTGGGCCGCGCTGCTCGGCGGCGACGTCGCTTTCACCAGCGACGATTTCGTGGCGGTCAAGCTCGAACACCTGTGGCTGAGCGCGGTTCGAATCGACGACTATCGGCCGCCTACGTGGCCGAGTGGCGAGCTCCCCAAGGAGATGCATCTCGACGTCGCGGTGAGCGATCTCGTCCAGGGCGAAGCCGACGTGTTGGCGCTCGGCGCGGTGAAAGCGACCACGCAGTCCGCCCCCGATCGCTTCTTGGTGTTCCTCGACCCAGCCGGTCACCCCTTCTGTCTTTCGACGATGATCCCGGAGTAGTTCGAGGAGGTGCCGTTGTCCGCCGCGCGGTTTCGCTCTTTCGGTGACCACGCGTGACCCCCGCGGGCGACGTCGATTACGAAGAGCGGGGTCGCGGCTACGCGCAGCGACGCCGGGGCGATCCGCGCATCGCGGCCCTGGTTCGTGCCGCGCTGGGCCGCTCGCGCACCGTTTTGAACGTCGGCGCCGGCGCCGGATCCTACGAACCGACGGACCTCGAGGTCACGGCCGTGGAGCCGTCCGCCACGATGAGAGCACAACGGCCCGCCCATCTGGCTGCGGCCATCGACGCCGTGGCCGAGGACCTGCCCTTCGGTGATGGGTCGTTTGACGCGGCGATGGCGACGGTGACCATCCACCAGTGGTCCGACCTCGACCGGGGACTACGCGAACTGCGTCGAGTCAGCCGCGGACCGGTCGTGGTACTCACCTTCGACGGCGACGCGCTGGGGGAGTACTGGCTCGCGCACTACGCGCCGGCCCTCATCGAAGCCGAGCGTCGTCGCTACCCCGAGATCGATCACGTCCGTGACGTCCTCGGTGGCGCGACCAGTGTCGCGGTCGTCCCGGTGCCGCGAGAGTGTTCCGACGGCTTCACCGAGGCCTACTTCGCGCACCCCGAGGCGTTCCTCGACGACGACGTCCGCCGGGCGCAGTCCGCGTGGTCCTTCGTGGACGACGAGGTGGAACGAGCGTCAATCCAGCACTTGCGCAACGACCTCGACTCGGGCGAGTGGGAGCGACGATTCGGCGGCGTTCGCTCGCTGCCTTTCTTCATGGGATCGCTTCGACTCGTGGTCGCCGAGCCGCACGCTCGGTAGAGTGCACCCCATGGATGACGCGGCGCACCGCAAGCTTGGCGCGAAGACCTACAACCGATGCTGGGAGTTGCTCGAACAACCAGAGCGCACCAGTGACGACGATCTCCTGCTCTTGACGCTGGCGTTCACGTCGAAGTATCACTGGTCCTTCGTGGCGGGACCCAAGGAGACCACGATTGGGAACTGGATGATCGCTCGCGCCGCCGCCGCGGTCGGCGAGGGTCACCTGGCGCTGACCTACGCCCGGATTGCCGACGCCGCCGCTCAAGCGCCCGACATGGAGGACTGGCTCGTCGCCTCCACCGCCGAAGGGGTGGCGAGGGCGTACGCGGCGTCGGGGGACCTCGCCTCGCGAGACGAATGGTTCGAGAAGGCTGAGCGATTGGTCGCCCACATCAAGGACCGCGAGTCGCGAGAGTTGATCGCGAGCCAACTCGCCTCGGTGCCTCGCTGAACGACCGACGCGTCGCGTGGCGCGTCTCGTCCACATCGCGGAGCGCTGGGTAGGCTTCGTCGGTGACTCCGGACCGCTACTCGCACGGTCACCACGAATCGGTCTTACGGAGCCACCGGTGGCGCACGGCGGAAAATTCTGCCGGTTTCCTGCTGCCCCACTTGAGCACTACCGCGACGCTGCTCGACGTCGGCTGTGGTCCGGGCAACATCTCGGCCGACTTGGCGAGCCGCCTCGAGGGGGGCACCGTGGTCGGGATCGATCTCGCGCCCGACGTCATCGAGGCCGCGAGGCGCGACTACGGAAGCGCGCACGAGAATCTCACGTTTGGGATCGGCGACGTGTACAACCTCGCATTCGCCGATGGTCACTTCGACGTGGTCTACGCCCATCAGGTGCTCCAACACCTGACCGCGCCCGTCGACGCGCTGCGCGAGATGCGACGAGTGCTGAGGGCCGGGGGTCTGCTCGCGGTGCGAGACGCCGACTACGGCGCCTTCGTGTGGGCGCCCGACGACCCGCTGCTGGTTCGTTGGCTGGAGCTCTACCACGAGATCACGCGTCACAATCACGCCCAGGCTGACGCTGGACGACACCTCGCGGCGTGGGTCCGGGCAGCGGGCTTTGGCGACCTCGTCGTCTCGTCGTCCACGTGGACCTTTCACAGTGAGCACGAACGTGCGTGGTGGGGAGGTCTGTGGGCGGAGCGGATCGTGCACAGCGACTTCGCTCGACAGGGTCTCGAGTACGAGCTGACCGATGAGGCGGAGCTGCGGGCAATCTCCGACGCGTTCCTGCGGTGGTCGAGGGACGACGATGGCGTGTTCGTCTTGGTGCACGTCGAAGTGCTCGCTCGCGCGTAGGGCGCGCCGTCGCTAGCCCACCTTCCGTCGCCATTCGATGAGTTCGCCGTCTTCGAGGTTCGTCGTGCGACCGACCTCGAAGAATCCATTACGTCGCAAGACGGCCTGGCTCGCGAGGTTCCAGGCGGCGGTGTGGGCACGAACGTCAAGTTCGTGTCCGTGAAGGAGCTCGAGCAGGGCGCCGAGTGCGGCGGTAGCGACGCCTCGTCCCTGGCGCGAGGGCACGACGCCGTAGCCGACTTCGAGTTCGCCCCGAGCCGGTGGCCCCTTGAAGCCGAGCATGCCCACGACGACGTCCTCGCAGATCATGAGCCACGGCGAGGACCACGGGGTGCTCTCGTCCGCCAGTGACGGCTGCACCATTCGTGCGACCCCGACATCGGTGTCGCTAGGAAAGTCGGGGGCCCATCCGAGCGCGGGACGACGGCCCTCGACGATGTCGCGGGCTTCGACGTGAGCGAGTTGGTGGAGTGACACCTCGGGCATCACGCCAGTATTGCGGGCCGAGAGCGTCGGTCCCTACGGTGGTGGCGCAGCGTCGGGTGAACGCGCACCCGACGTGTCGCACGCGCGTCGATACACTCGGGGCGTGAGTGACGTAGACGAGCAGGGCCGACCCAATCCGCCATTCGAGGCCGACGAGATCGACACCGCACTCGGGTTCTTGGAGTTTCAGCGCGCCACGATGGCGTGGAGGACCCGAGGGCTGGACGCTGGTGGAATGGCCACCTCCGTGGCGGCATCGACGATGACCCTCGGCGGGATGTTGAAGCACCTCGCCTTCGTCGAAGAGTGTTGGCTCGGCGAGCGATTCGCCGGCCGAGAGCAGTCATTGCCGTGGTCGAGCGTTGATTGGGACGCTGATCCAGACTGGGACTGGCACTCCGCCGCCGACGACTCTCCCGAGCAGGTCGTCACCCTCTGGGAGAAGAGCGTGGCGGAGTCGCGAGAGATTGTCGCGGCCGCGCTCCTCGACGGCGGCCTCGACCAACCAATGCGCCAGCCTTTCCCCGACGGGCGAGCGGCGAGCTTGCGGTGGATCGTGCTGCACTTGATTGAGGAGTACGCGCGTCACAACGGGCACGCCGACCTCATCCGCGAGGCGATCGACGGTCAGACGGGGGAGTAGCTCGAACGTTCCCGCTTCGGGTCGAGGCGAGGCGACGATCTCGCGCGGTCCCTCAGCGTGGCGAGTCGTCGGTGAGCTCGAGGTCGACGGACCCGAGTCGTCGCGCGAGGGTGGCGGGTGAGTCGGCGCTGCGTAGTTCGACGGCGAGAGCGTGAGCGGCGAGAGTGAAACGCTGGTCACCCAGTACGTCCTCGACCAGGGCCCCAAGTCGGGGAAGGTGCTCGAAGAGCGCTCGGGTGTTCTCCTCGGCCGAACCTCCCCCTTCCGCGAGGGCCACGCCCGCGCCCGCGTCCACGACGAGGCGGGCGTTGGTCGGTTGGTCGGCGAACATCGGCGCGGCGATCAACGGGACGCCGGCGGCCAGCGCGCCAAAGACGGTGCCCGAGCCGCCGTGACAGATCACCAGCGCGGCGACGTCGAGGACGTCGACCTGGTCGACCCACGCCTCGACGTGGACGTTCTTCGCCACGGGACCGAGTTCCTCGGGCCGCGTCGACGGTCCCGTTGTGACGAGAATTCGCACGTCGAGGTCCCCGAGCGCCTCGAGCATGGCGCGAAGGAGGCTCGGGCCGGCGCCGAGTCGCATGGCCATGGTGCCGAGTGTCAGGTAGACCAGGGGCGCGTCGCTATCGGGCCACCAGTCCGGCAGTGGACGCGCCGCGACGTCGTCGCGTTCGCGGTAGCGAAGGGTCGTTGGGAACGGTGAGGGATCGAGTGACGCGGGGAACTTCGTCAGGTACGGCGCGTGAAAGACGCGGTCCGCGAGCCCCATCCGGCGCTCGTCGAGCGTCGGGGCCACGAGTCCTCGCAGGACGCGCGACTCCGCCGCGGCCGTTGAGATGCCGACCTGGGCGTGGCGGAGCGACGCGGCATCGGCCGCGACGGCGGCCGCGTACTCGCAGGTCTCGCGCACCACGAGGTCCGGCGACCACTCGCGGATCGCCGCTTCGACCGCGGGCAGCATCGCCTCGAGGCAGAGGCGGGCGAACCACTCGCGTTCCACGAGTCGCGCGGCGTCGCGACGCTCGAGTGAGGAGAACTGTGACCACACCCGCGTGGCGTCCTCGCTGGTCGGCTCGTCGCCGAGCCGGTACTCGACGCCCGTCGCCTCGAGCGTCCTCGCGAGGGCCGCGGGCGCCACGACCATCACGTCGTCCCCGCGGACACGGAACGCCCGGATCAGCGGGACGAGCGGCTGGAAGTGGCCCGAACCCGAGGTCGAGGTGAGGAGCACGCGCACGGGCCCTTAACGCTCCAAACCGCGACGAGCCTCGCGCACCGCCACGGGACTGAGTTCGGGGTGCGTGGTGAGGAAACGTCGCACCGCGGTCGGGTCCAGGCGCGAGAGGTCGCGCAGCGCCCAGCCGATGGCTTTAGCGACGAAGAACTCTCGACGTGCGGCGTGGGCGTGACAGAGTGCCAACACGAATGCGACGTCGGTGTTCGCCCTCCAACCTCGTTGATGTTGGATCGCGGCGCGGTTCAGCCAGACGTTCGACGACTCGGACCACGACAGGACGATCTCGCGCGCGTCGTAGCGCCAGCAGAGTGGACTCACCGCCGTCGAGCCCAACCCGTCGACTGTGTCCCACCAGGGTGTCGTGGTGAGGAGCGCTTCGACGTAGGTCGATAAGAAGTACTCGTCGGCCGCCCCGAGGTGGCGCTCGATGAGGTCGTAGGCCGCGTAGTGAAACTCCCGCTCACGTTGACCCATCAAGAGCACGCACGCCTCGCCGAGTTCGTCGCTGCGCGGTGCGTCGAGCGACGACCACGCCGCGGCCAGGGCTCGACGGCGCGGTGATGAGCGCACCCCGAGAAATGGGGCGACGTGCTTCATGTAGGCGGCCATCGCCTCGGCCTCCGGCGCGTTCGCCAGCGGCACGAGGGCGCCTCGGGTGCGTGATAGAGCGTCCTTCGGCCACGAACTCACCGGGCAATGCTACGGGACGACATTCTCGTAGCCGCCCGAGGGGGTGGGTCGATTTGGCGAGGGCCTCTAGAGTGAGCGAGGACGGCGGCGCTTCGCGCGGCGCAACTCGAGTAGAAACGGCACCGAATGCGGTACTCCGATATGGACGTGGCCGAGAGCCCCCTGGCGTTGATTGGCCACACGCCCATGGTGCGCCTGTCGAAGGTCGCCGACGGCGTGCGCTGTGACGTGATCGCCAAACTCGAGACGACCAATCCCGGTGGCAGTTCGAAGGACCGACCCGCCCTCACCATGGTCCTGGCGGCCGAGGCGGAGGGGCTGCTCGGCCCCGGGTCGACGATCATCGAGCCAACCAGCGGCAACACGGGCGTCGGCCTCGCCATCGTCGCGGCGCAACGGGGTTACAAGTGCATCTTCGTGATGAGCGACAAGATGGCGCCCGAAAAGATCGACGTGCTGCGCGCCTACGGCGCCGAGGTGGTGGTCTGTCCGACCGCCGTGCCGCCCGAGCACCCCGACTCCTACTACTCGACCGCGGAGCGGCTGACCCGTGAGACGCCCAACTCGTTTCGACCCGACCAGTATTCGAATCCGAACAACCCCCGCGCGCACTACGAGGCCACCGGGCCAGAGATCTGGGAGCAGACCAGGGGACACGTGACCCACTTCGTCGCGGGCGCGGGCACCGGGGGCACCATCTCCGGCGTCGGACGATTCTTGAAGGAGCAGAATCCCGCGATCCGGGTGATCGCCGCCGACCCGCAGGGCTCGGTCTATTCGGGTGGCGCCGGTCGCCCGTACCTCACCGAGGGGGTGGGTGAGGATTTCTGGCCGAAGAACTACGACCCGTCGCTGGTCGATGAGGTGATCGCCGTCAGTGACGCGGACGCCTTCGCTATGGCGAGAGACGTCACCCAACGAGAGGGCATCTTGATCGGGGGATCGGGGGGTACCGCGGTTGCCGCGGCGCTACGCCTCGCCCGCGACCTGCCCGAGGACGCGGTCGTGGTGGTGTTGATCCCCGATTCGGGCCGTGGGTACCTCTCAAAGATCTTCAACGACACCTGGATGACGGACTACGGATTCCTGCGGCCGCGCGACGAGATGGACGCGGGCGACGTCCTGGCGTCGAAGATCGCGCGAACCGACAACACTCTGGCCGACTTGGTCCTGGTGACCGAGGACGTCCTCGTGCGAGACGCCATCTCGCTCATGCGTGAAAAGGACGTGTCCCAACTGCTCGTGACGGTCACCGCCGAACTCCCGCTGGCCGCGAAGGAAGTTTCGGGCTCACTGAGTGAGCTCGGACTCTTAGAGGCGACCACGCGCGACGAGTCGGTGTTGGATCTCACGGTGAAAGAGATCGCCGACCCGACGATGCCGATGATCGGGGTCGGGATGAACGTCACCGAGTTGACGAGACGGCTCTCGTCGACGGCGGGGGTGTTGGTGCTCGACGGTGGGCACCCGGTCGGGGTCTTGACCCGCAGTGACCTGTTGAGCTTCTTAGAGGAGCGGAGGAGTTCGTGAACGGCTTTAATACCCGGGCGATCCACGTCGGCTCCGAGCCCGACGCCGCCACCGGTGCGGTGAACCCGCCGGTCTACCTGACCTCCACCTACGCCCAGGACGCCGTGGGCGTGGCGCGCTTTTCCGACTACGGCCGATCGAACAACCCGACGCGGGCGGCGCTCGAATCGTGCTTGGCGGACTTGGAGGGCGCGCGACACGGCGTGGCGTTCGCCTCGGGCATGGCGGGCGAGGACGCGCTGTTGCGAACGCTCTCGCCCGGCGATCACGTGATCATGGGCAACGACGCCTACGGCGGGACCTACCGTCTGCTCACGCGGGTCTTTGGCAAGTGGGGCGTGCGGGCGACCTCGGTGGACTTCGCCGACCTCGACGCACTCGAGGCGGCGTTTTCCGACAGCACCACGATGCTCTGGGTCGAGACGCCGAGCAATCCATTGTTGAACGTCGTGTCGATNNCCCTACCTCCAGCAGCCCCTCGCCCTGGGCGCGGACGTCGTGGTGCACTCGACCACCAAGTACGTCGGCGGCCACTCGGACGTCCTCGGGGGATTCGTGGCGACGAACGACGACGAACTCGCCGGGACGTTGCGTTTCCATCAGTTTGCCATCGGTGCGGTGCCCGGTCCGTTGGACTGTTACTTGTTGGTGCGCGGACTCAAGACGCTCGGGGTGAGGATGGATCGTCACTGTTCCAACGCGCGCGCGGTCGCGGCGTTCCTCGAAGGTCACCCGGCGGTTGGGCGCGTCTACTACCCGGGACTCGCGAGCCACCCGGGCCACGAGATTGCCGCCGCGCAGATGAGCGACTTCGGGGGCATGGTGAGCTTCACCCTGGCCAGTGGTACCGACGTCGCGAAGAAGGTCTGCGAGTCGACCACGGTCTTCACCCTCGCCGAATCGCTCGGTGGGGTCGAAAGCCTCATCGAGCTGCCCTCGGTGATGACCCACCTCTCGGTGGCGGGTTCCACCCTGGCGCCGCCGGACAATCTGATCCGACTCAGCGTCGGTATCGAGGACATCGAGGACCTCATCGAGGACCTCGCCGCGGCGCTCGCGCTTTAGGCTCGGCGCCTAACTGCTCGCCGCGTCGAGGAAGGTGAGCGAAAGGTCCCAGAGTTGACGGGCGTTCTCTTCGTCCACCGCGAAGGGCGCGACGCCAGGGGCGAACGCCACGTAGTCGGCGACGATTGGCGCTTCGTTACAGTCCTCGAAGTAGCTCCCGCCCACGCCCTCGAGCAACGGCGAGGCCGCGACCAGCACCGAGGTCGCCGCCCCCTGTTCGGGCGTCTTTCTCCGATCCACCGGGGTCAACATCGTGCCGGTGTGTCGTTGGAGGTTCGTGGGGATCGCCCCGGGGTGCAGCGCGTTGGCCCAGATGCCGTCGTCGCGCCACCGGCGAGTGATCTCGACGGCGTGCAGGATGTTCGCCGTCTTTGACTGCCCGTACGCGGACCACGGGTCGTAGGGCCGATTCTCAAAGTCGATATCGCTGAAGACGACCGGCGAGAAGTAGTGGGCGTTGGAACTCACCGACACCACGCGCGCCCCGCCCGCGGCCGCGAGCGCGCGGTGCAGCCCGACGGTNNGGCAGGGCCATGACCCCGGCGTTGTTCACCAAGACGTGCAACGGGCCGGACCACTCGGCGCAGAATCGTCGAATCGACGTCGCCTCGGTGAGATCGAGCGCGGCGACGGCGATCGCGCCGCTCTTGGTGTCGGCGGCGAGTTCCCGCGCGACGCGCTCGCCGGCGGTGACGTCACGCACCGCCATCGTCACCGCGGCGCCCGCGAGGGCCAAGGCCCGTACCGTCTCGACCCCAATGCCCGATGCGGCGCCGGTCACGACGACGCGCCGACCAGTGAGATCGAGACCCGCGACCACGTCCCGGGCGCGCGTCGCGGCGTCAAAGGGCGTGGTGACGAGGTCCATGGTGCTGGAGTGTAGACAGAGCGCGGGTCTCGCGCGAACGAACGTTGATTTCAAACATCCCTAGGCTCGAGTTCACGTCCGCCGTCGAGTGCCGGTGGCCGTCGGGAAGGGGACCATGCTCTCGGGACCGCCGCCGGAGTCCGTCGAGGTGCCCGACGCGCTGCTGCGTTTTCTCGACGTCGAGCCCCACGAATTCGTCTGGCGAAACGAGATCGGCGGGTTGACCCTGCGCCTTGGCGAGCCGTCGTCGTCGCTCTACGTGAAGTGGATGCCTCCCACCGACGGCGCCGACCTCTCGGGGGAAGTCGACCGTCTCGCCTGGGCGGCGCTCCATACCTCGGTGCCCGTGGTCGTGGAGTCGGGGTCGGACGAAGGTGGGTCGTGGATAGTCACGCGAGGCATCGACGCAGAAAATGCCGTCAGTGAACGGTGGCGGCGCGACCCGTTGACCGCGACGACGGCGCTCGGGCGCGGACTTCGGGCGTTGCACGACACGCTGCCGGTCGAGTCGTGCCCCTTTGACTGGTCGCTCCGTCGTCGACGCGCCGAGGTCGAACGACGCTTTTCGCGGGGCGTGTACGACTACCACGAGTTCGGCTGGGACCTGGCGGGCCTCAGCGTCGCGGCGGCGATGAAGGAGTTGCGTTCCCCGCCCGAGGAGGACGTGGTGGTGTGCCACGGCGACGCCTGCGCGCCGAACACGCTCTTGGACGACGAGGGGAACTGGACGGCGCACGTGGACTTCGGCCGCATGGGGGTGGCCGATCGATGGGCGGACTTAGCCGTGGCGGCGTGGAGTGCGGTGTGGAACTACGGGCCCGAGTGGGAGGACAACGTCTATCGGGCCTACGGCTACGAGCCGGACCCGGTGAAGATCCGCTACTACCGGCTGCTCTGGGAACTGGGCTAGTCGCGAGCGTGCTTTGTAGGCTGGCGCGGTGTCCGGGCTGTCGATTGTCTCACGAGCGACTGACGACGATCTCGGTGACGTGATCGCGTTGCGCTACCGCTGGAGGACGGAGGAGGCGGGCGAAACGGGGATGTCGCTCGAGGAGTTCCAGCGGAACAGTCGTGCGTGGATCGACGATCACCGCAGTTCCCATCTGGGCTACGTGGCGCGGGTCGGCGCTCGGGCCGTCGGCTGCGCGTGGTTGTGCGTCATCGACCGGGTGCCGGGCCCGGGGAAGTTCCTTCGGCGCGGCGCGATCCTTCAAAGCGTCTACGTCGAGCCGACGTCGCGTGACGTGGGGGTGGGGAGTGGTCTACTTCGCGCGATGCTCGAGGACGCTCTAACGATGGGCCTCGACTACGTCATGGTCCATCCCTCGGCGGCGTCCTTCGAGTTCTATCGACGCGCCGGATTCACCGCCGCGGAGCGCTCGCTCGAACTGCGCTTGGACGCCTAACGCCCTAAGTGCTCTTGTCCTCGATCTCCCACGCGTGATCCACTACGTGCCACGCGACCCGGCGGATGGCGTACGCGACGGGCCACTTGGCGTTGGGCGTATTGCTACGCAAGGTGGTGAGCACGACGTCGCGCTGCTCGTCCCAAGGGGTCCTCGGCGCGACGCGGAACCCGACGCGCGAGCAGTAGGCGCGCTCCGCCTCGCGCACGTGGTCGACGAGCGCATCACGGTCCCGTCCGCCGCCGCGTGGTCCGCGGCGTAAGGTCGCCGGCGCGTTGGCCACCACGACGTCGAAGTAGTTCCAACAGTCCTGTAAAACGCCGATCTGTCGTTCGAGTTCCGTTGGCGTCAAGGCGACCTCGTCCCAGGGTCCCCGGGCGTCCGGCGCGCCGAAGTCGGTCGTCGCGTTGCCCTTGGTCGTGCCGACGACGTCGAAGGGGCCCGGTTCGAAGGGGATGGTCACGATCTCGGCGTAGCGCGCGGCGTAGGCGTCGAGCGCGTCGAGCGCGAGTTCGGCGGTGCGCGCGCGCCGACACCACCCGGGCCAGTCGAGTGACGTGGCGAAGACGCAGTGTGCGCCCTCTTCTAGATATACGCGCGACGTCGCCACGAACACCCCTTTGAGAGAAACTACCTCGGCGTGACGTTCTCACGACAGCGGTCCGCGCCGAGCGGGTGGCGACGCGGGTGCTCCGAAGGCGAAGGTCGCCGTGCTCAGAGCCGATCAGCGAAGCGCGTGGCGTTCTCGAGCGCCAACCGGCCAACGGCCCCGTAACTCGGTCGATGAGATCGACCGAGCGACACCATGAACACCCCGAACAGCGCCGCCCACCCAATGGAGCGGGCGATCGTCGCCTCGTCACAGTTTCCGTAGGTGGAGAAGAAGTCGTCGAGGGACGAGAGGGGGAGGGACATAAACGCTCCCGCGAGGTCGCAGGCGGGGTCGCCGGCACCGAGGTCGCCGAAGTCCACCACGCCCACCAGTCGACCGTCGCGGTACACGGTGTTGCCGGGATGGAGGTCCCCGTGGAGCCACTGGGCGGGTCCGCTCCACGGCGTCGCCGCGAGTCCGACGTCGAACGCCCGAGCCGCGCTGGTTGCGTCGATGAGATCAGCGTTCTCCTCGAGTCGGGCATCGAAGACGGCGGCACGCTCTTGGAGGTCGACGCCACGGAAGGGGTTGCGTGGAGCGTCCGCGGGTGCCGGGCGATGGATCTGTTGAAGGAACGTCGCGAGCGTGGACGCCGAGTGCGCGCGCGTCGCCACGTCGGTCACGTCTCCCGGTGTTCCCTCCACCCACGACGCGATTAACCACGGCCACGCGAAGCGTTCGCTTCGCACCCCGGAGCGCAGTGGTAGCGGCGTGCGCAGCGATACGTCGCCGGCCAACTCGGGCAACCACCGCAACTCGTTCTCAATCAGGTCGGCGGCGACGGCACGACGCGGTAGTCGTGCGACGAGGTCGTCGCCGAGTCGCCACAAGGAGTTGTCGAAACCCTCACCCACGTTGACGCACGGTCGTCTCGCCAACGACGGGAACTGCGCTCGGAGGAGTTCTCGCACTAGATCGGCGTCGATGGCCACTTCGCCGGCGGGCCAACTCATGGTGCGACACTACAAAACTTTGCTAGAGCGCCCTCGCCGGCTCGCCATAGCGTGGGTGGGTGCACGTACTAGCCCAAGCAGTGAGCGGTACGTGGTCGCCCTTCGTTCTCGTCGCCGGACTCTTGCTCATCGGGCACGTCGCGGCCAGCGAGGGCCTCTTCCAAGTCGTCGGGGCCTGGTGCGCGCGTGCTCCCGGTGGGGCAGTGGCCCTCTTCCTTTCTACGATGGTCGTCGTCGCCCTGGTCACCGCCGTGTTGAACCTCGACACGTCGGTCGTGTTCATGACGCCCGTGGCGATTCAAGCGGCCCGGAGCAAGGGCACCGACGAGACCGCGTTCGTCTTTGGGACGATCTTCGTGTCGAACTCTGCGTCGCTGTTGCTCCTCGGGTCGAATCTCACCAACTTGCTGGTGTTTTCTAATCGCGGCATCGGTGGCGCCACGTTCGTCACTCACATGGTGCTCCCGTGGCTGGTGTCAACCGCGGTGACCATTTCGGTGGTGCTCGCCTGGCGATGGCGAGCGTTACGTGGTACGCGCCACGTCAGGTCGAAGGTTCGAGCGGAGTTCCTCTGGGGACCGGGGTTGCTGGGGGCCGCCTTCGCCGTGGTGGCCATGGTGGCGTTGAGTCGACCGGCGCTGTGGGTGCTGGGTGCGGGGGTGCTCTGCGAGTTGTGTGGTCCGCTCGCCCGGCGCCGAACCACGTGGCTCGACTCACTGCGGGCGATGAGTCCTGTGACACTGTTGGTCTTGTTCGTTGTGGCGGTGGGATTCGGTTCGCTCGCTCGAGCCACGAGCGTGAGCGCGAATCTGTTGGTCCACGCGAACGTGCCCTCGACGGTGGCGATCGCCACCGCCGCGAGTCTGCTCATTAACAATCTGCCCTCCGCATCACTCTTTGCGGCGCACGCCATCGCGCACCCATTTGCGCTCCTGCTGGGTCTCGACGTGGGTCCGAACTGCGCCGTGACCGGAGCGCTGTCGTCGCTGTTGTGGCTTCGTATCGCGAAGCGTCACGACATCACACCATCGATAGTGAAGTTCTCCGCCGTCGGCACCGTGGTCGCGGTGCTGGCGACAACGATCGCCGCCACGACGCTCTCACTTCACTAAGGACTTTCCCAGATCGGTTCGCACCTACGGGCGATACGGTGCACTGTGGTGTCACTGAGTCCCCCCGCCCCGACGCCACCTCGCGACGGCGAGGGTCGCCTCGAGCACATCGACGCCATGCGACCGGTAGCCCAGGCGGCGGTCGTCTCGTCGCACGCGCTCATCTTTCTCGCGCCCATCACGACCAGCCTCACGGCGGCGGGGCTCTTGTTCGTCGTGAGGTTCTCGCGCGACTCGTTCTTCTTCATCTCCGCGCTCGTCTTGACCCTGACGTACGTGGAGTACGCGCGATTCCCCTTCGTGCACTTCTGGCGGCGTCGACTGCTGCTCACCGGAGTGCCGTACCTGTGCTGGACGGTGATCTACTTCGTCTTCATCAACGCCACACCCGTTGCGTCATTCCCGTTCTACCACGTCGACGTCGGAGCCCTCGTGAGCGGCTCGGGACTGGTCGACTTCCTCACGTTGTTGAAGAACGGCTACTACCAGCTCTACTTCGTCGTCGTACTCTTCGAGTTCTACGTGCTCTTTCCCTTGCTCTTGCTCTGGCTGCGCCGCGCGCGACGGTGGCACGTACCGGTGTTGGTGGTGGCGGTACTCTGGCAGTTCTTCTACGACATCGCGATTCGACGACACCTCTTCCCCTTCGCGCTCAGCGGTCGACTGGAGACGCGACTCATTGTGTCCTACCCCATCTACCTCTTAGCGGGGATGATCGTCGCGCTGCACCTAGGCGACCTTCACGATTGGGTGGTCCATCACGCTCGCGCCGTCATCGCGGGTACCGCGGTCGTCGCCGTGGTCGCGTTGAGTCTCGACCACGTGAACGGGAACTCTCTCGTGGCGCAGTACCTCGCGCCCCGACTCGACGTCTTCGCGCCCCTCGCCGTGATCTACAACCTCGGCGCGATTGCCTGTCTCTACCTGCTGGGCGTCTACCTTACGAGCGCCCGGCGTCGAGCCTGGATTCGCCGCGTCGTTGGCTCGACGTCGCGGGCATCGCTCGGTATCTACCTCTCGCAGTTGATCTGGATCCCGATCCTGATTCGGGTCTCGACGAAGATTCACCTCTCCTCGCACCTGTCCTGGTTCGTGTTCGTCGCCGGCGTGGCGATCGCGACCTTCCTCGCTGGCTACGTCGTGACACTCGTGGCGGAGCGAACGCCCCTTTCCGGGGCACTCGTCGGTCAGCCCACGGTGGCGTGGCGACGTCGGCGAGACCCGACGCCTTAGGTCACGGCGTGGGGCGACAGGTCGACGGGCCCTTCGAGGTTCCAGACCTCGCAGTTCCCAACGCGGTACCACGGTTGTCCTTCGAGCGGCTCGCCCGAGTTGAAGAGTCGAAGGGCGTTGATCATTCCGCCGTGGGTCACCACCAGCACTCGCTCGCCAGGCCATTCCTCCCTCGCCCGGTCGAGGAAGCCGCTCGCCCGGGCGACGACGTCGCGCAGCGACTCCCCACCGGGCGGCCGCGCGTCGCCGTCGAAGACGAGACCCGCGGCGTGTCCCGTCATCTCGCGAGTGAGTTCGTCGCCGGGGTGCCCTTCGAACGCCCCGAAGGATCGTTCTCGAAGTAGCGCATCGCGCTCAAGCTCGAGTTGGAGTGTCGAAGCGATGATTGTGGCGGTTTCGTAGGCGCGCCGCAGGTCGCTCGCGACGAGGCGATCGAAACCGAGTCCCCCCAACGCGGTCGCGACGTCGCGAGCCTGCGCTCGACCTAATGAGGTCAGTCGCGACGTATCGTCGTGGCCTTGGATGCGTCGCTCGGCGTTCCATTCGCTCTCGCCGTGACGCACCAAGATCAACGAGGTCGCACTTGGCGGCGGGGACGTCACGCCCACCACAGTACCGAGGGCTCGCGCCGCGCCTCTCTGACCGGACCTTGACGACGGTGGACGCGGAGTGCGTTCGATCGATGGAAATCGTCTCTCGCGTGGCGTGCGAGATTGATTCACAGGAGATTCCAAGAGTGTCCTTAGGTCGTCTCGTTCGCAACGCCAGCAATTACAACGAATCGACGGTGACGTCGCCGCGTCCTCTCAGGATGTAGAAAATCCTCGCAAGTAATATTGCGTGATGCCGCTACTGCTGCCGCCGAGAGAGTCGAAGCCTCGGACGGTCGGCGTGACGATGATCATCGACAAGGGGCTACCCCTCGGGCACTTCGCGGACGTGATCGAAAGCCACGGCGACCACATCGACTTCGTGAAGTTTGGTTGGGGCACCTCGGTCGTGACGAAGAACTTCTCCGCGAAACTCGACGTCGTGCGCGACGCGGGCATCGACTTCTACCTCGGCGGCACCCTGTTCGAGAAGTACGTCATCCAAGACCGCTTCGACGAGTTTCGGGCACTCTGCTCGGGCTACGGATGCCGCTTCGTTGAAGTGTCGAACGGCACTATCGACATCACCAACGACGACAAGGCCGACTACGTCAAGCGACTCTCCGACGACTTTTCGGTGATCTCCGAGGTCGGCTCAAAAGACCAGGCGACGTCCGACACTATGGCACCGAATAAGTGGATTCAGTACATTCAGGCGGACCTGGACGCGGGCGCGGTGCTGGTGACCTTGGAGACGCGCGAGGGCGGCAAGGGCGGTATCTGTCGCTCCAACGGGGAACTTCGCTACGGTCTGATCGAGGAGATTCTGAGCGCGAAGATCGATCACGCTCGACTCCTCTTTGAGGCACCGTCGACGGAGCTGCAGACCTACTTCGTCCAACGCGTCGGCTCCGACGCCAATCTCGGCAATATCTCTATCTCGGACATCATCCCCCTCGAGACAATTCGGCTGGGGCTGCGCAGCGAGACCTTGCTCGAGTTCGAGCCCGGCTCTCGCCTCGACGACTGAGCCTCGATGCGCGAGAGCCGTGATGTGTTCCATCTCGCGATACCCGCCTTCGACCTCGACGAAACGGTGGCCTTCTACGTCACCAAGCTGGGTTGCAAGCTCGCGCGCCGCTACGACGACCGCGTTACCCTCGACTTCTTCGGTGATCAATTGGTCTGCCATCTGACGCCGCGGCCCGCCGAGGTCACCCCGATGAGCGAACTGCCCATGTACCCTCGCCACTTCGGCGTGACCTTTCGTGAACAGAGCGACTTTGACGCCCTCTACCAGTTGTGCCGCCAGCGTGACGTGCCGCTCTACGGCGACGTGAGTCTTCGTTTTGAAGGCAAGGTCGAAGTGCATCAGACCTTCGTGGCGTGTGATCCCTCGTCAAACCTCATTGAGTTCAAGCACTACGTCGACCATCGAATGATGTACTAATCGGATCGCCGATGGAGACCGCCACGCCCCCACACGACCTCAAGTCACTCGACGCGTTAATCGAGCGTCAAGCGACGTCGCTGAGGTCCGCCCCGTATCTACTCGAAGCCCGAGGTGCGCGAGTGCGATCGTTCGCGGACCTCCGTGACGAAGTGGCGGCGCTTCGCTCACAACTCGACGGCTGGGGACTGGGCGCGGGTGACCGCGTGGGCCTCTTGTTGGAAGACCCGCTGACGTTCGCGTCGTGGTTTCTCGCGGGACTGGCGAGTGGGGTATGGGTGGCGCCGATGGACCCGACGCTCAATCCCACCAACGTCCGGCTCTTCGAGGATCGTGCGCGGACGCTGCGACTCAGTGCCGTCGTGAGTGAGCGTGAAGCGCCCGTGGCGGCGTCGCTGCCGTGGCACCAAGTAGAGCGGGTCGATTCGGTCCCCCGAGTGGTCCCCACGAGTCCATCTGGTCACGTCGAAGGTGGCGTCATTCTCTCCTCTTCCGGGACCACCGGTACGCCAAAGGTCGTGCCGCTCGCGACCTCTCAACTGCTCGAGACCGCGTCGTTGATCGCTGGTCATAATCGCCTGACGTCGGACGATCGCGGCTTCAATCCGCTGCCGCTGTGGCACGTGAACGCTGAGGTGGTGGCGGTGCTCGCGACGTTGGTGGCGGGATCTTCACTCGTGCTCGATGACAGCTTTCATCGGACCGGCTTTTGGAAGATCATTGACGACTTCGAGGTCACGTGGATCAACGCGGTGCCGGCGATCATCTCGCGACTCACCGCAGTCCAGGGCGATGAGGTGCCACTCTCCCGGGTTCGATTCGTGCGTTCTGCGTCGGCGCCGCTCTCACCGGCGCTGGGCGAGCGATTTGAGTCCCTCACCGGCGTGCCCGTCGTCGAGTCCTACGGCATGACCGAAGCGGCGAGTCAGATCTGCGCCAATCCGGTGGCCGGACCCCGCAAAGCGGGCTCGGTGGGCGTGCCGGTCGGTGTTCGCGTCCGCGTCGTCCCGCGCGACGACGATGGCGGCACGACGCCCCAGGTAGGTTCGATCGAGATCAACGGTTCGACGGTGATCTCGGCGTACGAAAACCACACGTACGCGGATCGTTTCGACGCCGAAGGCTGGCTCAGCACGGGGGACCTCGGTTACTTCGACGGCGACGGCTACCTGTTCATCGTCGGGCGCAGTGACGACGTGATCAACCGTGGTGGCGAGAAGATCTATCCCCTCGAAATCGAGAACTTTCTCGCGGCGCACGACGAGGTGGCGATGGTGGTGGTGATCGGTGAAGCCGACGAGGTCTTCGGTCAGGTACCGGTGGCCTACGTGCAACCACGTGACCCGGCGGTGTTGCACACCCCCAGTGACGCCGCGGCGCTGGTCGCGTCGCTGCGCGCTCGTCTCGTCGACGCGTTCGCCAAGGGACATCGCCCATCGAGCGTTCGCCTCGTGCACCACCTCCCGGCGAATGGCACCGGCAAGGTGCGAAAGGGCGCCGTGCGCGCGGGCGAGGTCATCGTCGACTACGAAGAAGCCATCTAGAAGACTCGCGGTTCGCTCGGGGGTTTGATATCGAGGAAGGTAATGAGTACGGCCCCTGAGACGGCACCGAGCGGCACGCGCCAGCGACTCGATCACGTGGACGCGATGCGTCCGATCAAGCAGACCGCCGTCATCTCGACGCACGCGCTCATCTACTTCTCCCCCCTCTCGACGAGCCTGCTGGCGTCGGGTCTGCTCACCCTCACCCACTTCTCGCGCGACGCGTTTCTCTTCGTCTCGGCGTGCATGCTCGCGTACAGTTACCGCAACGCCAAAGAGGTCAAGCTCGGCGTGTACTGGCAGCGACGCTTCATGTCCGTCGGGTTGGTCTATCTGGTGTGGACGGTCATCTACTTCCCGGTCGCCGCCGCGAAACGGGCTCAGGGTTTTCCGTACTTTCGCGTCCCGGGGTCCGCGATCTTTTCCAGCACCGGTGTGCACAATCTGTTGTTCAACTTGGCGACGGGCTACTACCACCTCTACTTCTTGTTGGTCTTGCTGGAGTTCTACGTGGTCTTTCCCCTCGTGCTCGCCTTCGTTCGTCGCTACCCTCGTTCGCACCTCTACGTACTGGTCGGGGCGTTGGTGTGGCAAGTCTTCTTCCCCTACGCCGTGCGTCACGCGTGGTTCGGCTTCGTGATCTCCTCCAAGCTCGAGACGCGCCTCATCTTCTCCTACGCGCTCTATCTCCTCGGTGGCGTCATCGCCGCCCTCTACCTCGAGCGCTTCCACGACTGGGTCGTCGCCCACCAGCGCGCCATCTTGATCTGGACCGTGGTCGCGGGCGTGGTGCCGCTCGTCATGGACTACTTCTACCGACACGGTCACCACCTGCCCAAGCTCATCACGCCGGGCTCGGACCCCTTCGCCGCGGTAATTGTGCCCTACGACGTGGGCGCCATCGTCGCGGTGTACTTACTGGGCGTCTACCTCGTGAGCCCGCAGCGCAGCGCGAGGACGCGCGCCATCGTCGCGTCGGGTTCGGAAGCGGCCTACGGCATCTACGTCTCACAGCTACTCTGGATCTTCATCCTGCACCGCGTGGCGACCCGCTTCGGGTGGCTCGGACACGTGCCGTGGCTGCTCATGATGCTCTTCGCGGTCACCTTCACGTACTTCATGGGATGGCTCTTCAGCGCCGTCTTCGCCCGCACGCCGCTCGCGCGCGGAGTCGTCGGTCGCAGCCGCGTGCCGTGGAGCACGTTCATCCCGAAACGTCATCAGTTCTCCCCAACGCTCGAACGGGACTTCGGCGAGGGCCCCCTCAACCTGACCGACGAGTAGTCGTTCCCGTCCCCACAACTTCCATCGAGATAGTGGCAATTACGCGACGGACGGGCCGTGGGGTCAGAACTACGCTGGGGACCGCGAGCCAAGGTGAGGCCTAGGGTGCCCAAGTCGAGCGGTGACAGCGAGCGCCAGCGCGTCCCGCAACCCCTCATCAAACGACGCATCGCGTCGGGACGAGGTGCGATGGAACAGCCCAACGTCACCCACGACGGTGACGCGCGACTCACGCCGAAGTTCTGGATGGCCGTCGTCGTGACGGGCGTCGCGGCGGGGCTCTTCGGTGACCTCATGATGTGGGTCCTCTCCCTCGCTGAACGCGTCGCCTTCAACTATCGATCGGGCAGTTACGAAGCCGCCGTCGCCGCCAGCTCGGACGCTCGTCGGGTCACGTCCCTGGTCTTGGCGGGCGTGATCGGCGCGGTGTCGTGGTACTTGATTCGTCGCTACCTCAAGGGCGAGCACGCCGAGATCGACGACGCCATCTGGAGCGGCGACGGCGATCTCTCGCCGCGACGCAGTCTGTTGACCTCGCTCGTCTCGGAGGTCGTGATCGGGATGGGGGCGTCACTCGGCCGCGAGGCGGCGCCGAAACTGATGGGCGGGGCCTCGGGCTCGGTCCTGGCGCGGTGGTTCAACCTCACCCCCGCGCAGAAGCGTCTGCTGGTGGCCTGCGGCGGCGGGGCCGGTCTCGCCGCCGTCTACAACGTGCCCTTCGGTGGTGCACTCTTCACCGCGGAAGTGCTCTTTGGGAGTTTCGCGTTGCCCGTGGTGTTCCCCGCCCTGGCGACGTCGCTGATCGCCACCGCGGTCGCTTGGATCTACCTGCCGAGCGGCGCGACCTACGCGGACATCCCGAACTACCGCTTTAGTGCGTCGCTCATGGTGTGGTCGCTGGTGGCGGGCGTCGTGATCGGGCTCCTCGCCATCTTCTACGTGCGACTCATCGGTTGGGTGTCGTTTCACCGCGCTCAGGGCGTGCATCTGTTCTGGGCGATGCCCGCGTCGTTCGCGGTGGTGGGCGTCATTGGCTTTCAGTACCCCGAACTCTTCGGCAACGGCAAGGACATGGCGCACGAGGCCTTTCTCGGCGCGGGTTCGCTCGGTCTGCTCTTCGCGCTCTTCGCGCTGAAACCCCTGGTCACCGCCCTTACTATCGGCAGCGGGGCCGCGGGCGGGGTCTTCACCCCCTTCCTGGCGACGGGTGCGGTGCTGGGCGGGTTCTTGGGCGCGCTCTGGCTGCATCTCTGGCCGGGGGCGCCGCTCGGCGCCTTCGCGGTGGTGGGCGCGGCGGCGATGATCGGGGCGGTGATGCAGGCCCCCCTGGCCGGCCTGGTGCTCGTCTTGGAGCTCACCCACGGAGGATTTAACATCGCCGTGCCCATGATGGCCGCGACGGT
Source organism: Acidimicrobiaceae bacterium (assembly GCA_003136495.1). Lineage (GTDB taxonomy): Bacteria > Actinomycetota > Acidimicrobiia > Acidimicrobiales > RAAP-2 > RAAP-2. Next base: position 5,320 of record PLER01000086.1, on the reverse strand, counting down.
GATCGCGACGTTCCTCGTTCGTCAGGTGGACGGCTACTCCATCTACTCCGCCCGCTTGCCCCGGCGTGAGGTCGAGCCGACCTAGCGGGTCCCGTGACGTGGACCCCGCGTCGAGATGGAACAATGGACCCATGCGAACAGGACAAATGATGCCGCGACGGAGTGGGCGATGAGCGACGACCTGGTGGTGCGCCGAGCCCGGGGCGATGACTGGTCCGCGCTCAAAGCGATTCGACTCGAGGCGCTCAGCGACACGCCGGCGGCCTACGGGTCCACTCTCGAGACGGCGAGTGGCTTCAGCGACAAGCGCTGGCGCGCGATGGCTGAGCAGTTCGTCTACTTCTTGGTCGAAAGGCGCGGCACGGTGGTGGGGATGGCCTCGGGCGGCGGGAACGACGAACACCCTGGCACGAAGTGGCTCTACGGCATGTACGTGACGCCCTCGGCGCGCGGCAGTGGCGCGGCCTACCTCCTGGTGGACGCCGTGGCGACCTGGGCGAGGGAGCAAGGGGCCACCGAACTGTTCTTGCACGTCACCACCAGCGTCGAACGCGCGAAGGCGTTCTACGTGAAGGCCGGCTTCGAGCCGACCGGCGAGCGCTTTCCCATGGAACGAGACCCCTCGCTCGAACTCATCACCATGGTGGGGACGATTGTCGACGCCTGAGTTTCGCGTCGCGCGCGTCGAGGCGCCGGTGCTCTGGGAACTTCGCCGGCGGGTCCTACGCGGCAACAGCCCCACGTCGAACGTGGAGGACCCTCGCGACCTCGACCCGACGTCGCTGCACTTCGGCGGCTTCTTAGACGACGTCCTTGTCGTCAGCGCGTCCTTCTTCAGGTCCGTGTCGCCCGTGGACCCCGAGGCCACGAGTTACCAACTGCGCTACATGGCCACGGACTTCGACGCACAAGGCAACGGCTTCGGCGCGCGGGTGATGAGCGAGGCGCGACGGGCACTGCGCGAGGTGGGCGCGCAGGAACTCTGGGCGAACGCGCGCGACAGCGCGCTCGGCTTCTACCAAGCGACCGGATGGACGCACATCGAGGGCAGCGAACACCTCAGCCCCGAGACCCAACTCCCCCACACGGTCATCGTGCTGCGCCTCGAAGAGGCTTGACTAGTTTTAACTGATGCGTAACTTCCTCCTTGGCCTGATTGGGGTCATTGTGATTGCCGTCGCGGTGTTCTCCTTCGTGCACTTCCACACGTCCTCGACGCCCACGACGACCACCACGACGACCACCACGACGACCCTGCCACCACCGACCTCGCCACTGACGGGCCTGCCAGATCCTTCGGGCACCGCGCTCACTCGCCCCGCCCTCACGGTCAAGATCGAGAACACGCCCGAAGCCCTGCCGCAGTGGGGCATTGACCAGGCCGACGTCGTGTACGAGGAGATCGTCAACGGGGGCATCACGCGCCTCGCGGCCATCTTTAACTCCCAGGCCCCCACCAAAGTCGGACCCGTGCGCTCGGTGCGTCCGACCGACACCCAGGTGGTGTGGCCACTCGGCGGGATCTTCGCGTTTTCGGGCGGTGCGGCCTACGCCGTCGACAGCATCGAGACCGCGCCGGTCAAACTCGTCGACGAGAGTTCGGCCGGCGTCGCCATGTTCCGCGATCCAAACCTGCAAGCGCCGCACAACCTCTTCGCCAGTGCGCCACTGCTCTTCGCCTTCAAGGGAACCCCGACCCCGCCCCCCGCACTCTTCACCTACCGCGGCCCGACCACCAAAGCGGTCGGTAGACCCGTGTCGAGCTTCGTGGTGCCCTTTCCGAGCATCTATCCCGTCACCTGGACCTGGGACACCGCGACGAAGTCCTGGGACCGTACGCTCTTCGGACAGGCGGACGTCACCGGCACCGGAGTGCGCGAGTCACCCCAGAACGTCGTGGTGATGTTCGTGAACTACGTCAACGGCATCGGCACCGAGAACTCCTACGCCGACCTCCAAGGGTCGGGTACCGCCGACGTCTTCAGCGATGGGCGCGAGGTGGCCGGCACGTGGTCGCGCGGTCCCTCCAAGGCCGACATCATCCAGTATCGAAACGCCGCCGGGGCGACCATCGCCCTCAGCCCGGGTCAGACCTGGGTCGAGTTACTCAACGACGGTACGGCGCTCACGGTTACGAAGTAACGGCCGTCTCAAGACGCTCCAGGGTCGCCACCATGGCGCGCCGATTCCGCTCGGGAAACCCGAGCACCATGATCACCAGGCCCAGGGGGTTGTTGTAGGTGAAGGACTCGGTGACCTTCGTGCCCCCACTCACCTCCTCGAGGTCGTAGCGCCAGGTGAAGTGCGCGAAGTGGTGCCAGGCGATGGCGCGGTTCTCCTCGAAGACGCTGACCACGTTGCGCGTGGCGTAGGTCGCCCCGATACGCATCCGCATCGAGAAGACCGCACCCCGAGAGAGCCGGTTGGGCGCCGCGATCACCTCGGTCACCGAGCCCGATCCGTCGAGTCGCACGTGTTGGCGCGGGTCGGCCAAGAGGTCGAAGATCGCGCTCGCGGGAGCGGGAATCGTGCGCGTCGCGCTGACGGAGAAGCCCATGGTGACCAGCGTATGGTGAGAGCGTTCGAGAAAGACGCTGACATGGACCACGAAGAGCTCATCACCCTCGCCGACGGCCGCACCCTCGAGGTGGCGACCTGGGGCGACGCGACGAAGCCAACCGTCGTGTTCCACCACGGGACGCCGGGCTCGTCGAGAACCCTCGCCCTCTTCCAACCCCTGATCGATCGCGGTGAGTTCTTCTTCGTCACTACCTCGCGCGCCGGCTACGGTCGCTCGTCGCGCGACCCCGGTCGCGCCTTCGCCTCCGTCGTCGCCGACACCCGCGCGGCGCTGGACCACCTCGGACGCGACGCCTACACCAGCCTCGGGTGGTCGGGTGGCGGGCCGCACGCGTTGGCCTGCGCCGCGCTCGACGCGCCACGGTGTCGAGGCGTCGTGGCGATTGCCAGCGTGGTGCCGATCGACGTCGACATCAACTGGACCGACGGCATGGGACCCGAAAATCTCGAGGAGTTCGCGCTGGCCCTCGAGGGCGGACCCGCGTTCGAGGCGGCCATCGAGGCGGCGGGACTGTTCCTCGCGGAGTCCTCGGCGGAGAACGTGCTCGAACTCATGGGGGGACTCCTGAGTGAGCCGGACCAGGCGGCGTTGAGTGACGACGCCCTCCGCCGAGCCTTCGCCGAGTCGACGGCCTACGGTTTCTTCGAGGGGTGGCGAGGGTTCTACGACGACGACGTGGCCACCTTTAGCCCGTGGGGTTTCGACGTGACGGCGATCACGACACCGGTCGACGTGTTCTACGGCGACCTGGACCTGATGGTGCCCGCGTCGCACGGTGAGTGGCTCGCGGGCCACCTGCCAACGGCCCGGGCGCACCACTACGCCCACGAGGGTCATCTGTCGATCTTCGCCAACCACGCCGACGAGGTCGCCGCAGCCCTGGCCGCGAGTGCCCTCGACTGAGTCGGCGCTCAGTCCTTCATGGAATCGAGGATCTCTCCGACCATCTCGTCGGTGGTGTTCGGGTGGAGGAACGCGAGTCGCGCGACCGTTTCACCCTCCCACTTGGTCGGGGTGACGAAGGCCACCTGTCGACGCAGGAGGTCCTGGCTCCACTGGCTGTAGCGCTCCGCGTCCCAGCCCTTGCGTCGAAAGAGCAGGATCGACAGGCTCGACGGTCGCACCATCTCGAGTTCGTCGCGTCCCTCGATGATCGCCTCAGTGCGTTGGGCGAGGTCGATGGCGGCCTGGACGGCCGCTTCGTAGGCGGCCGTGCCGTTGGTGACGAGCGAGAACCAAAAGGGCAGTCCGCGCGCGCGTCGCGAGAGGTGGATGCCGAAGTCCGAGGGGTTCCACTCGTAGTGTTCGTCGTCGCTTTCGTGCAGCACGTCTAAGTAGCTCGCCTGTTGGGCGAGGACCTTGCGCGCGACGGTCGGATTTCGATAGATCAACGCGCAACAGTCCAGTGGCGCGAAGAGCCACTTATGGGGATCGACGATGAAACTGTCCGCGTGGCGGATCCCGGCGAAGAGGTGGCGATGCGTGGAGGAGAAGATGGCGGCGCCCCCGTAGGCGCCGTCCACGTGGAACCAGAGGTCGTGCTCGCGCGCGAACGCGCCCAGACCCTCGAGGTCGTCGATGATGCCCGCGTTCGTCGTGCCGGCGGTCGCGACGATGCCGATCACGTTCTCGGGGTGCTCGTCGGCGGCGAGCGCGGACTCGAGGGCGGCGCGGGTGAATCGGTGGTCGTCGGTGGCGACGATGAGCGTCTCGACGTCGAGGACGTGCAGCGCCTTGCCGATGCTCGAGTGCGCGTCGGCGGAGATGGCGAATCGCAACTGGTGCGCCGCCACGTCGGGGCGACGCTCGCGGCCCACGTCGCGTCCGACCGTCAACGCCGAGAGGTTGCCGCTGGAGCCTCCCGAGACGAACACGCCGCCCGACCCGCGCGGCATCCGCGCTCTTTCGGCGAGGAACTCCAGGGCTTGGTTCTCGGCGATCACGACGCCAGCCGACTCGAGCCAACTCGTGCCGTTAAGGCCCGAGCAGGCGACGACCATGTCGANNGGGGCGTTGGGGATGAAGGCGAGGAAGCGGGGCGAATCGATTGACACGACGTGCTGGGCCAGCTCGTCGCGGAAGAACTCGAGCACTTGCTGTGCGGGACGACCTTCGTCGCTGATCATCCCCTCGAGTGAGGGGAGAGGGACCGGCGAATGCATCCCGAAGTCCAGGGGGGCGTCGTGTTCGAGTCGGTCACGGCAGTACTCGAAGATGGAGTTCGTGAAAGCCTCGTCGTAGGAAAACATTGGGTGCCTCATTGCACGTCCTTTCGTGGGCCAGTGACCATCGTAGGAGGTTGGGCCCAAGAACTACGGCGGAGGCGAACTATCATCAGGCGATGGCTGACGCACGCGTGGGGTTCCTCGGGCCCGAAGGCTCCTTCACGCACGAGGCGGTGGCGACCCTCGACGGGGTCGACGCGGTGGCCTGCACGTCCATCGCTGACGTCCTCGCTGGCGTCGCCGATGGCAGCCTGGATTCGGGTCTGGTGCCCCTCGAGAACGCGATCGAGGGGACCGTATCGGCCACCATCGACGGGCTGGTCTTCGACCACGACCTGTTCATCGTGCGTGAGATCGTCTTGCCCATCCACTTGCACCTCCTCGCGAGACCCGGCGTGCGTCCCGGGGAGGTGACGCGGATCTCGAGTTACGTCCACGCCCTCGCCCAGGTCCGTGGATTCCTCGCGACCCTGCCGCAGGTTCAGATCGAACAGAGCACTTCGACGTCCCAAGC
>PLER01000072.1 GCA_003136495.1 Acidimicrobiaceae bacterium | reverse complement strand
ACTTCGGGTGAGGCCGGTCGCGAGAAGACCGATCGACTCGTGCCCCACTGCAACACCTCCCCGCGCGCGATGACCATCAGTTCGTCCGAGAGGAAGGCGGCCTCTTCGGGGTCGTGCGTCACGAGCACGGTCGCGAGACCCGTCTCACGCTGCACGCGCCGTAGTTCGCGACGCAGCTCGAGTCGTACGGGCGCGTCGAGTGCGGAAAAGGGTTCGTCGAGCAAGAGCACCTGGGGGGAACGGCACAGGACCTGGGCCAAGCCCACTCGTTGACGCTGGCCACCCGAGAGCTCCGACGGCATCCGGTCCTCGAGGCCGTCCAGGCGAAGGTGCTCGAGCCAGTAGGAGGCGAGTTCGGGGCTGGAGTCGCGCGCGAAGGTCAAATGGCGCCACACGTTGAGGTGGGGGAAGAGCGAGAAGCCTTGGGCGACGTAACCGACGCCGCGACGCTCCACGGGTTCGTCGCTGACCAGACGGTCGCCGTACCAGACGGGTCCCGGGTGCGGTCCGTAGAGACCGGCCAGACAGCGCAGCATCGCGGACTTGCCCGAGCCCGACGGTCCGAGGACCGCGAGGTGATTGACGCGACTCTCGTGCGCGACGCGCAGGTGGAAGGCGCCGAGTCGATGGTCGAGGTCGAAACGCACCGGTTGCGTGAGGACGGGCCCGGGCGGACGGGGTCGCGATACGAGCCTCGGACGCGATGACGGGACGCGAACACTCACGCGACTCAACACCACGACCACCACCGCGACGGCGAGGGCGAGCGCCGTCGGCGCCAGGGTGGTGGGTAGCCCGCGACCGCTGAACTGGTTGTAGGTGTAGATCGGCAGCGACGCCGGGTTGTAGGCGAGGATCACGACCGCGCCGTACTCACCGAATGCCCGCAGCCAGGTGAGCAGCATGCCCGCGCGGATGCCGTGGCCGGCGCTCGGCACCGCCACCCGCACGAAGCGAGCCACGTCCGAATACCCGAGCGTCCTCGCGACGTCCAACAGTCCTTGATCGACACCGGTGAAGGCGGCGCGCGCCGCCACGATGAGGAACGGCGAGGAGACGAACGACATCGCGATCACGACGCCGACCATCGAGTCGGTCAGGTGCTCGCCGAAGTGCCGACCGAGAAAGGTGTAGGGCCCGATCAGATAGACCAGCACGATGCCGCTCATGAGCGGCGGCAGGGCTAAGGGAATCTGCACGAGCACACCCACGACCGAGGCGACGCGACCCTTCGAGCGAGCGAGCACGTAGGCGAGCGGCACGCCACAAAGGGTCACGAGCGCGAGCGAGATGGTCGCACCGGCGATCGAGACCCACAGTGCGGGGAAGAGTCCCGGCACGTGAAAGCCACGTTGGGGTGAGGTGACGAGTCGAACGGCGAAGCCCGCGATGGGGTAGCCGAGGTAGACGACCAGTAAGCCACCGAGCCACGTCAGAGGACTCTTGAAAGTCCTCGCCGCGCTCACGGCAACGTCGTCGTCGTGGTAGTTGTCGTGGAGGTCGTCGAGACCGTTGACGCGTCGAAGCTCTCGGCCGGCACGATCGGCGTCACGCCGTTGTTCTTCAAGATCTTCTGTCCCGCGGCGCTGAGTAGGAATCTAACGAAGGCCCGAGCCGCGGCCTGGTGCGGCGCGCGATTCAAGATCGCGACGGTGTACTGTCCCGAGAGTTGCGTCCCGACGAGCGGCACCGTCTTGAGGTGCGCGGCGGCGGCCTCGACGGCGTAGAAAAAACCCGCGTCGAGTTGCCCCGCCTGCAGGTCGCCCACGAGGGCCGTCTCTTCGAAGATGTTCGACGTTGCCGACGCGAGTGGCGCGAGGTTGGGCTGGTCGTAGCTGAGCGCGACGCCGGTCAAGGCGTCGACCGCGAGAACTCCCTTGGGGTCGGTCGCGGGGTCGGTGCGCCCGAGGAGGAATCCGGGTAAGTCCACCACCTCGTACCAGGGCTTGGTCTGAAGGTCCTTCGCGAACGTCGACGCCGGGTTGTAGCCGAGCACCAGGGGTGAGTAGCCGAACTCCTTGTACGAGGACACCCAGTTACCGTTGGCGCTGCCTTCGAGGCTCGCGTTCACCGAGGGCGACGCGCTGATGAACACGTCGCCCACTTGCGTGCCACCCGCAATCTCGCTGGCCAGCGCCGTCGACCCCGCGGAGAAGCCGCTCACCGTGTAGCCAGTCGCTCTGTGGAAGGCCGGATCGAGCTGTTGTTCCATGAGGTCGAGGAACGACCCGGCGTACAGCACGTCGACCGGACCCGACGCCTTGGCCTTCGTCGACGTTCCGGCACCGGCACCGGACAGCGGCCCCGCGAGTACGCCGAGCCCCGCCAGGGCCGTTGCGGTGATGGTGAGCAGGATTCGACGCATAAGGCCTCCTCTTCGGTAGTCGCACTCACAGTAACATCGGGTTGTTTTTGCCGTACCTGCACGACTATCTTCTTCCATTACGCGCAGGTGCGTTGCAGGTCATCACGACGCTGCGCCACGTCTNNTGGGTGTCGGTCACCGAGGCGCGACTGTCGAGCGAGGAACTCTCCGCGTGGGCCGTGCGGCCGAACTGTGGTGCGGTGGTGACCTTCAGCGGCGTGGTGCGCGATCACTCCCACGCACGCGACGCCGTGTTCGCCCTGGAGTACGAGACGAGCGCGGAGCTCGCGGAACGCCGGATCAACGAGATCGTCGCCGTCGCGCGCGAGCGCTGGCCCTCCCTCGAAGCGGTCGCGATCCACCATCGCATTGGCCAGATCGAACTCTCCGAGGTGGCCGTCGTGGTCGCGGTGTCGTCACCTCATCGCGCCGACGCCTTCGACGCCGCGCGATTTTGCATCGACACCCTCAAGCAGACGGTGCCCATGTGGAAGCGNNCCCGCGTCCATGATCTCCTTTGACGAGGCGCGACGCTTCGTCCTGGCGGACCTCAAGCCCCTCGCTCCCCGCGACATCGAACTCGCCGAAACGCTCGGCTGTGTCGCGGCCGCAGAGGTCACCGCGCGCGAGCCGTCACCTCGATTTAAGAACTCCTCGATGGACGGATTCGCGCTGCGAGCGGTCGACACCCTCGGCGGTTCTCGTCGCCTTCGTGTCACGAGCGCGATCTTCGCCGGTGACGCCCCGTCGGGTCGACTTGGACCGGGCGAGGCCGCACGAATTATGACGGGCGCGCCCCTGCCCGCGGGGGCCGACAGCGTCTGCCTGCGCGAGGCGACAGAGTTGACGCCGGACGGGCAGACGGTCGTCATCGGACGTGAAGTCAACGTGGGTGACGCAGTACGTCACGTCGGTGATGACGTGACCGTGGGCCAAGTCCTGGTGTCACCGGGCGACGAAATGGGTCCCGCCATGCTCGGTGTCCTCGCGAGCCAGGGCTACGCACGCGCGGTGGTGCACCCCCGGCCCCGCGTGGGGGTGTTGTCGACGGGGAACGAACTCTCGGACTCTTCCGATGCACTGTCGGACGGCGTGATTCGCGACGCCAATCGTCCCTCGCTGCTCGCGTCGCTTCGCGCCTCGGGGTTCGAGGCCATCGACCTCGGCATCGCTGGCGACACCTCGGCGCAGATCACCGACGCCCTCGAGCACGGCGCCGCGTCGTGTGACGCCGTCGTCTCAACGGGCGGGGTCAGCGTCGGTGACGCCGATTTCGTGAAATCCGTACTGCTCGAACTCTGTGGCGATCGAGCCCGTTCCATGCAAGTCGCGATGAAACCCGGAAAGCCCTTCGCCTTCGGCGTCACCACGGCGGGCGGTGTGCCGATCTTCGGATTGGCCGGGAACCCGGTGTCGACGCTCGTCGGGTTCGAGGCGTTCGTGCGACCCGCGCTGCGCCGCCTCGGGGGACATCGCGTGCTGGACCGCCTCACCATCAACATGGTCCTCGATTGCCCCCTGTCGCGAGAACGCGACGGGCGGCTCCATCTCGCGCACGTCGTTGCCCGAGTCCACGACGACGGCGTCGTCCACGTGGAGAGCGTCGCGCGACAAGCGTCACACCTGTTGCACGCCGTCGCGAGGGCGAACGCCCTCGTCTTCGTGCCCGACGGCGAGGGGGCCGACGTGGGCGAGACCGTTCGAGGAATTGTNNGACGAAGCAGTTCGGCGCTACGGGCCGGATTTTCGAGCGGTGCTCGAGGTCAGTCGGGTGTGGGTGAACGGCGAACCCGTCGCCGCGGACGCGCTGCTCGCTCAGGACGACGAGGTGGCGGTGCTGCCACCGGTGTCTGGCGGGTGAGGTGCGGCGTCACCTCCGAGTAACGCGAGCGCGTGAGCGAGAACGTCGAGTACGGCCTCTAAACACTCAACCGCCCCGCGGGGCGATCCGGGACAGTTGAGAATGAGACACTGACCGACCGTGCCCGCTCGTCCGCGCGAGAGTCGACCAAGGGGATTCACGAGGCGCATCGCCTCACTGAGTCCGGGCGCGTCGCGTTCGAGCACACGGGCCGTGCCTTCGGGGGTGAGGTCGCGGGGCGAGAAGCCCGTCCCACCCGAAGTGACCACGAGTCCGAAGAATCCATCGCTCATCGCGCGAAGACTCGCGGCCACCGACTCCTCGCCGTCGGGGATCACCCGATACTCGGCGACTGAGAGCCCCGCCCCTTCGAGCGTCGCCGACAGCAGCGGTCCCGCGAGGTCCTCGCGCTCGCCTCGCGCGACTGAGTCCGACACGATCAGCACCTTCGCGAAGAGATCCACCGCGTCGAGCGTAGGTGATGGGCCCTTCGCCACCCGCTCAACCCCCGGCCATGGCCCCGATCACGTAGAACGGCACTCGACCGCGCGTCACCTCTTCGGGCAGCGCTACGTCGATCGGTTCGAGCGAGAGGTCCTGTTCGCACGCGTAGAACCGGACGAACTTTCGTCGCTGTTGGGTACGCGGGTCGCGGATCGTGCCCAAGAGCGCGGGAAAGCGCGCCTCGAGGGCGTCGATCACGCTCGCGGGTGACGCCGGTCCCGCCACCTCCACCTCAACCTCGCCGGTGACCTTCGCGAGCAGCCGTAAGTGCGCCGGCAAGACGACCCGTATCATGCCAACGTTTGGACTTCGACCGACANNAGGTCGCGCACGATCGGCTCCCAGGAGTCACCGGCGTTGGCCGACGCGTAGACCTGGCCGCCCGTGGTGCCGAAGTAGACGCCACACTCCTCGAGCGAGTCCACGGCCATCGCGTCGCGTAGGACGTCCACGTAGCAGTGTTCTTGGGGCAGCCCCTTGCTCAGTGGTTCCCACTCATTGCCGCCGGTTCGACTGCGGTACACCCGTAGTTTTCCCTCGGGTGGGAAGTGCTCTGAGTCGCTCGTGATCGGTAGGACGTAGACGGTCTCGGGCTCGTGTGCGTGCACGTCGATGGCGAATCCGAAGTCCGAGGGAAGGTTGCCACTGACTTCACTCCACGAGTCGCCCGCGTTGTCGCTGCGCATGACGTCCCAGTGCTTTTGCATGAAGAGGACGTCTGGTCG
>PLER01000024.1:204-3024 GCA_003136495.1 Acidimicrobiaceae bacterium | reverse complement strand
GCGACGAAGACGATGGTGACGCGGTTGAGCGCCTGATCACGGTGAACTTCACCTGGCCCGGCGCCGCGCTCGCCGAAGTCCGCCGTCTCCTCGTGGCCCAAGGCTTCGGAAGAGTGCTCGTGATCTCCTCGATCGCGGCCGTTCGGACGCGCCGTAGCGGATACCTCTACGCGAGCGCCAAGGCGGGGCTCGACAACATGTGCCTCGGGCTCGCCGACTCGCTGCGGGGGACGGGCGTCACGTTACAGATCCTTCGTCCGGGGGTCGTGAGAACGCGAATGAGCCGGGGTCTCGCGGAGCGACCCTTCACCACCGACGCGAGCGACGTGGCCGAGTACGTCATGGTGGCACTCGCGACCGACGACCTCATCATCTGGAGTCCCCCGATCCTGCGCTACGTGGCCTTCGCGATCCGCCATCTACCGCGGGGGCTCTGGCGTCGCCTGGATGACGAAATGGAGCGTTGAGTTCTCAGTCGCCCTGCGGCGGTCCTACGAGTAGTTACCTCGAATTACGACGACGGGGCACGCGGCGTTCGCCACGCAGTATTCACTGGTCGAGCCGATCAGCATCCCGGTGAACTCGCCGTGCCCACGACTTCCGACCACCAACAACTCCGCGCCCTTGGACGCGGCAACGAGTTCGAGGGCCGGATGCCCCTCCACGATCTTGTACGACACTGCGACGTCGGGGTGCGCCTTCTCCACCGTGGCGATTGCGGGCTCGAGAATGTCGCGCGCGTCATTCGCGGGGTTGAAGTCGTTGGGAATGGATCCCCAGCCGAACGTGTTGGGCCAATGCCACACCGCGATGACTTCGAGTGAGGCGCCCGTCAACTCCGCCTGGTGCGCCGCCCACTCCAACGCGAGCAACGACGCGGTTGATCCATCAGTTCCCACGACGATCCGATGACTCGGTGTCCCCACCGTGGATGGGGATGCTGCTGCGTTCGTGGCCATGTCGCCTACTTTTACCATCGCCCGAATGTTCCACTCGGATCACGGCCGACCTTAATGGTGACACTCCCGGCTCCCGGCCGTCACGTTTCGCAACGTTCACGAACGAGTCTCAAGGTCTTCAACGAACGACGTGTTCGAGGAGGTCGCACGCGGTTGTCGGGATGAAATTCCCTAGGACATGGGACTTAAGACCCTAGGGACGCTCGGGTCCCGCTTCATAGGTTGATGTGAGGACCTCGATGCGCTCGTGGCCAAAGTGAAAGAAGGCACCGTGGTGACCAACATCGTTTCTCCACCTCGCGAATCAGACGAGAGTACGTCCGTTCACTGGCCCCTAGAAGCGTTGCCGCGATGAGCGACTCACAGGTACACGTCATCTTCGGGGCCGGACAGGTTGGTCACACGCTTGCGGCACGCCTCGTCGAGGATGGTAAGAACGTTCGCGTTGTGTCACTCCATCGGCCAAGGTCCGTACCGGCCGGCGTTGACACGCGGGTCGTAGACGTCACCGACGCCGACGCCGCTGCCGCGGCGGCCGCGGGTGCATCCGTTGTCTACCAGTGCCTCAACGCGCCCTACACCGATTGGCCCAAGCGATTCCCACCGCTGCAGCGAGCGGTCGTCGCGGCCGCCGAGAAAGCTGACGCCCTGCTCGTCACGTTAGAGAACGTCTACGGCTACGGGCCCACCGGTGGGGTGCCCATGACCGAGCGCACCCCACTCGACGCGACGACGGTCAAGGGTAGGACGAGGGCCGCGATGACGCGAGAGCTCATGGCGGCGTCGGAAGCGGGCCGGGTTCGCATCGCCATTGGACGGGCTTCTGACTTCTTCGGTGCGGGCGTGACCCAGTCCACGCTGGGTGAACGAGTCTTCGCGAACGCGGTGGCGGGAAAGCGCGCTGACTTCATCGGAAATCCCGATCTGCCGCACACCTACAGTTACGTGCCCGATATCGCGAGAGGCCTCGCCGTTCTCGGCAGCGATGAACGAGCGGTCGGGCAGGTGTGGCACCTCCCCGGTCCCCAGACGCGGACCACGCGCGCGGTGTTGGAGCTCATTGCGGGCGACGTCGGCCATCCCGTGGCGATCCGCCCGGTGCCCACACTCGTCCTTCGAACGCTCGGACTGTTCAATCCGATGATGCGCGGGTTAGCGGAAATGGCCTACGAGTTCGAGGAGCCGTTCGTACTCGACACTTCGAAGTACGAGGCCATGTTCGGAGCGTCGGGGACCTCCATGGAGGTCGCCATCAAAGAGACGGTCGCCTGGTACCAGAACACGGGGAGTGCAACGTGAGCAAGACCCTGGCCCCCGAGCGGGCGGACCTCAGCCCCACCGCAGCGTGGTCGCAACGCATCAGACGCGTCGGCGGTTACATCCAACTCGCCTTCGCCGCGTTCTGGTTGGTCCGTGGCTCCTACAACCTCAAGGGAGGTGTGCGGGGGCCACTGTCTCTGGCGTTCATCGTGGTGACCGCCCTGGTGCTCGTCTACGCCATCAGGGTCACCGCCGGCACGGGGCCCCGGTTGACGAGTCCCGACGCGAAGCGCATTGAACGTTCGGTCACCATCGCCACCGTGCTCGAGCTCGTCGCGTCCTTCGCGTTCCCCTTCATCGTCATCGCCGTGGGACACAGCGACTGGGTGCTCCCTTCAATTGCGATCACCATCGGGCCGTTGTTGCTGTGGCTCGATCACCTCGTGCGCGTGCCTCGCTATCGCGCGGTCGGCTGGGCGCTGACGATTGGCCCCGTGCTTCTCGTGGCCACGATGTCGGGTTCTTCGCTCGCGGCGACGACCGGCATTGCCGCGGGGGTCCTCCTTCTGACGACGGCGACCGCGGGCTTTCACGACCTCGC
>PLER01000024.1:0-134 GCA_003136495.1 Acidimicrobiaceae bacterium | reverse complement strand
TCGACCACGATGCGCATGATCGTTGGACTCGACGCGCCGACCTCCGGGGCGGTCACGGTCGCGGGGCGCGCCTACGGGTCGCTCCGATTTCCCCTTCACGAGGTTGGTGCGCTCCTCGACGCCAACGCCGCCCA
>PLER01000068.1:13296-38777 GCA_003136495.1 Acidimicrobiaceae bacterium | reverse complement strand
AGCACGTCGTCGCCGAACTCGTAAAAGTTCGGGCCGGCGGCCGGGCCCTCCAGTGGGATGTAGTTGGCGATGATGGTCACGGTGTCGCTGCGGTCGGGGCTGACGAAGGCGTAGAGGTCCGTGCTGTCAGCGACGGGGTCCTTCGAGATCTCTGGTGCTTCGCGGTGTGATGACATGGTCCGACCTCCTAACGGGTCGCGCGCACGAGTTGTGCGGCGAGCTTGCGGTCTCGAATGGTGATCTCACGGTGGCCGATGAAGAGAGCGATCTCGCCGGTGCGCGCGTTCTTGACGTGCGCCACCAAATCTTCGTTGCCTCTCAACTGCTCCTTGGGCGTGAGTGCTTCCTCACGGGTGCTCGCGGCGCCCGCGACGGTGCTCGCGAGGCCCAGTGGCGCCACCGCCATGGTTCCAGCGACGGTCGCCACCGCGCCAGCCTGCTTAAAGAATTTCCGTCTACTGACCGATTCCATTCGTCCTCCTTGCGTCTTCCCTGCCGGGGTGACAGGCGAAGTTCATGCCGGTTCTTTCGCCAACGCCGGGGAAATGAGCGCCGGGTACAACAACGGGTGAGCGTTACCGCGGTACCCGGGACTCGTTGGGTGGGTCCAGCACCTATTCGGCGTCGTGGCGCAGACGGATGTCGATTCCAAGAAAAACTTTCATTGACCATCGGACGCCGCGAGGGCGCCGCGTGCTCGCACGACTCGACCCGACGGCGCAACCCGACCATAAAGTTCCTAAAGGGGACATCCGGACCCCCCTTCGGATCCGAACAGGTACGTATGCAGGATTTGAGTGAATCGAGCGATGCGCAACTCGTCACGTCTATCGGTCGCTACAGCGAGGTGGCGCTCGCCGAGGTGTATCGACGTCACGGTGGTGCGGTATTCGGACTGGCGCGGCGCGTGCTGAGTAACGCCGCCGAGGCCGAGGACGTCACCCAGGAGGTCTTCCTCCGCCTCTGGAACGAACCCGACCGATTTGATCCACTCAGAGGTTCGCTCCGTTCCTTCCTCCTCGCCCAGTCCCACGCGCGATCGGTCGACGTCATCCGCTCACAAAACGCCAGGCGTGCTCGCGAATCGAAGGACGCGTCGAAGACCGCCCGGGCGGAGTACGACATGCAACACGAGGCGTGGGACCTGAGCCTCGCTCACCACGTCAATGAAGCGCTGGCCGCTCTGCCCGAGGACGAGCGCCGCGCCATCGAACTCGCGTATTTTGAAGGTCGCACCTACGTGCAGGTTGCCGAGATTCTCAATCAACCCGAAGGTACGGTGAAGAGTCGAATTAGGAACGGAATGCGCCGGATGCGCCGGATGTTGGTTGAATCAGGCGTCACGGAATCGGAGCACTCATGACGCACGACGAAGCCAGCGAACTCATCGCCGCGCTCGCGCTCGACGCCGTCGAGGGCGACGAGCGAACGGCGTTAGAAGCCCACATCGCCGAGTGTCCGCGGTGCCAGAGCGAGTTTGACGCCATGCTCGAGGTGGCCGCCGCGCTCGGGAACTCCGTCGAGCCCATGCCGGAACACCTCTGGTCCTCGATCTCAAGTCGCATCTACGACGACGGCGAGCACGAAGCACCGGTGTTAACGCTCTTCGACACCGACGGGTCTTCCTCGCCGATGCGTCGGCGACCCTCGAGCCGCACTCGGGTGAGGAGGTCCCTCGCGCTTCCCCTGGCGGTGGCGGCGGTCGTGGTAGCGGTACTCGCCTTCCAACTGGTCAGCGACAACGGACGGGTGTCGAACCTGCAAAGCGCGCTGCGCGCGAGCAACTCGAGCGCGATCACCGCGGCGCTGAACGCCCCGGGACATAAATTGGTCACGCTCAAGGGGGGGTCCGACCAGAAGCTCGCGGAGTTCGTGATGCTTCCCGATGGTCGCGGCTACCTGGTGAGTTCCAAGATGCCCACGCTGACCACGAGTGAGACCTATCAGCTCTGGGGCGTCTTCGGGGGCAAGACCATCTCGATTGGTCTGATGGGTAGTTCGCCCGGTCACGTCACCTTCACCGCCGCCGGTCCCCCGACACCCACCGAACTGGCCGTGACGGTTGAGCCCGCGGGTGGCGCGGCGACCCCGACGAGCCAGATCATCGCAGCCGGCACGGTCTAATCGACGCTGGCTCGGCGACGCGTCGAGCGACACCGAAGCGTCCCCGGATCACTGGCCACGGTGGCCGAAACCTGGTAAACAGGCGAGGTCAAAGCCCCGCGGGGCTTCAGGGAGCAGGACGCTACGGGGCATGCCCCCGTGCGTCCATTAGAGGGGAGTCGTTGTGAAGAATCGGAGCAAGCGCGCAGTGAGCGGAGTTCGAGCGGCCCTGGCCGGTTTCGTACTCGCCGGGACTCTCGTGGCCTCCCTAGGGGTTGCCGTGTCGACGAGTGCCGCGCTCGGTAACAGTCCTTTCTGTAAGACCCTCTTCGGTTACGAGACGACGTACGCCAAGGACGCCACGCCCCCGACCTCGATCTCGGGATACGGCAAGTGGGCGAGGACCATACTTCCCTTCTACGAGAAGCTCGCCTCCGAAGCTCCGACCAAAGGTGCGAAGTCAGAACTCAACGCCCTCGTGCAGATCATCAAGTACGAGGCGAGTGACAAGTCCTTGTCCGGTCTTGGGGCGTACGTTGCCGCGAACCACGTGAAGTTCGAGAACAGCGTCAAGTACCTCGCGAGCGCTATCGAAGCCTGCGTCTAAGTTCGCACTCGCCGTCGCTGATTAGTAACGACGTCGAAGGTCCGTGACCGTCCGCGTCGCATGGCATTCGATGGCTCGACGGCACGTGCCCTAGATTTCGCGCCAGAGGTCAGAGATCCCGCTTTCATTCTCATCGTCGCAGGTTGTCCAGAATTTCACATGCGAACTCCACGATCCGCGACTCACCGCTACACCTCAATGGCGCCATCACCGGGCTTGACGAGGACTTTTACAGCGGCTTTCCTCAGCAACGCTCACGCGAGCAACAACGCAATCGCCGTCATCGCAACTTGACATCGTGAAATGACGTGGCTACATTGTAAGCGGTTACAGGGCTGTAAGCGGTTACATCAGTCCTGTCGGGGGAGAAGTAGGGGGGCCGGTGGTCGATTCACCACCAACGATTTATGACGTCGCGGCTCGCGCGGGCGTCTCGACGGCGACGGTGAGTCGCGCCCTCAACTCACTCGCCTCGGTTCGTCCCTCCACGCGCGCAAAGGTCATGGCCGCGATGGAGGAGCTGGAGTTCGTACCGAACGTCGTCGCCCGCGGACTTTCTTCTGGCAAGCACTGGATCTTGGGTCTCGTCTTCACTCGCGCCGTCGTCGAAGGCAATCCGCTCGCGCACAACAGCGACACGCTCGTAGTCGAAGAGGCGAGTCTTCTCTACACCGACATCGTGATCCGAGGGGCGGAGATGCGCGCGGCCGAACTCGGGTACTCGCTCCTGCTCAGTAGCGCCGACGAGAATCACCCTTCGGGGATGACCTCGATGTTGAGCTTGACCGGCACCGTCGACGGCCTGATCTTGTTGGACCGAGTTCTGCGCGAAGAGGACGTCGCGTACTTGGCGCGTCGCATCCCCGTCGTTTTGCTCGCGGGTCGAGGCGACTCTCCCTCGGCCGTGACCGTGCGCGTGGACAACCATCACGCGATGCGGAGCCTCGCCGAACACCTGGTCCGGGTGCACGGCGTCACGCGGGCCGGATTCGTCACCGGCTCCAATGAGAGTCCCGACAGTGTCGCTCGTGGCGACGCCTTCCGCAGCGCCATGGAAGAGCTGGGCGGCACCATCGCCGACGTCGACTTCCTCGAAGCCGACTGGACCTCCGCCGGTGGCGAGGCCGTCATGGCGGCTCGCATGCAACGTCGCGAACCGCTCCCCCAAGCCTTCGCGTGCGCGAACGACCAGACCGCGGTGGGGGTTATCTACGCGTTGAACGCCGGTGGGCTCAAGGTGCCCCAGGACGTCGTGGTCACGGGGTTCGACGACATCACCCTCACGCGATACTTCAATCCCCCGCTCACCACCATCCGTCAGTCCGGCAGCATTCTCGGACAGGTCGCCGTCGACGCGTTGGTCGCGATGCTCGACGACGCCGAGGACGTCAAGCGCACCATCGTGCTGCCCACCGAACTCGTGGTGAGGGGCAGCTGCGGGTGTGTCGAGGACGTCGAACCCCGTCCGGCGTTGGCGGACGTCACCATCTTGAAGAGCGAGGTCGGCTGAGCATGCGGATGATTGCTCGACGGCTCGGGCTCTACGCACTCACGGCCTGGGTCGCGATCACCGTGAACTTCATTCTCCCCCGACTCATGCCGGGCAACCCGATCCAGACGTTGATCGGGAAACTACAAGGCCAGGTAACGCCGAACGAGATCAACGCCATCAAACTCTCCTTCGGTGACGTCAAGGGCGGATTCATCTCTGACTACGTCACCTACATCGGCCAGCTCTTCCACGGCAACCTGGGCGTCTCGATCACCCTGGGGGCTCCGGTCAGTTCGATTCTGCGTGAGACCGTGCCCTGGACGGTCGGCCTGATCGGCATCTCGACCATCATCAGCTTCTGCGTCGGTACCTTCGCGGGGGCGATGTTGGGCTGGATGCGCGGCTCGAGGCTCGACACGCTGATTCCGACCGCCACGTTCTTCCAGGCGATTCCCTACTTCTTCTTAGGCACCGTCATGTTGCTCATCTTCGGCAGCCACTTGGGTTGGTTTCCCGTGCTCGGGGCCTACAGCTCTAACGTGACGCCCGGATGGAACTGGGCCTTCGTCGCCAGCGTGGTGCGATACGGCGAACTGCCGGTCATCTCCATCGTGTTGAGCTCCATCGCGGGATGGATGCTCGGCATGCGCAACATGATGATCACGATGATCGGCGAGGACTTCGTCTTGATGGCCGTGGCGAAAGGTCTCCCCCGCCGCAAGGTCATCGTGCACGCCGCGCGTAACGCGGTTCTCCCGAGCATCGCGAACCTCTCGCTCGCCATTGGCCTCGTGGTATCGGGTGCCTTGCTGGTCGAGCTGGTCTTTAACTACCCCGGGGTCGGTGACCTCTTGCTCCAAGCCGTGCTCAACGAGGACTACCCGCTGATCCAAGGAATCTTCTTGGTGATCACCCTGACGGTGCTCTGCGCCAACCTGATCGCCGACGTCGTGTATCTGGCCCTCGACCCGCGCACGAGAACCGAGGCGGCGGTATGAGAACGCTGCGACTGCCGCGCTCACCGAAGGTCCTCTTGGGTCTGGGCATCTTGACCTTCTTCATCATCATGACGGTGATCGGCCCCTGGCTCGCGCCCTATAACCCCAGCGCGACCGACTTCCTGCCGAACACGGGCCCTTCGGCCCACCACTGGCTCGGGACCACGAGCCTCGGACAGGACATCTTCTCCCAGCTGCTCGTCGGAGCACGGGCCACGATGGTCGTCGCGTTGCTCGCCGGGCTCGTCGCGACGGCGCTGTCGATGACCATTGGCGTCGCGGCCGGCTACTTAGGTGGCTACACCGACGACGGGCTCTCCCTGCTCTCCAACGTGTTCCTCGCCATCCCGGGGCTACCGCTGCTCATCGTCATCGACAGCTACCTCCCGGTCAATAGTCGATCGAACGCCTTCGTGATCGGGCTGGTCATCTCCTTGACCGGCTGGGCGTGGGGGGCCCGGGTGTTGCGCGCCCAGACGATGTCGCTGCGAAATCGAGACTTCGTCGAGGCCGCGCGCATCATCGGCGAGAAGCGCTGGCGCATCATGCTCTCCGAGATCGCGCCGAACCTCTTGCCGGTGCTCGCGTCGTCCCTGCTCTTCACGGTGCTCTACGCCATCGGCGCCTACGTCACGCTGGCCTACATCGGCCTCACCAGCACGTCGGTGTGGAACTGGGGCACGATTCTTTACTGGGCGCAGTCCAATAACGCGCCGCTCTCGAACGAGTGGTACTGGTTCGTGCCGCCCGGCATCTGCATCGCGCTCGTCGGCACCGGCCTCGCGCTCGTCAACTTCGGCATCGACGAATTCATCAACCCTCGCCTGCGCGCGGCGGGGCTGACCTCGAAGCAGCGCCGCTCGCTCGGCCTACCGCGTCGCGTCCGGCTCGGCTTTACCCCCGTACTGCGCTCCGCGCGACCCGGGGTCGTGGCACCCACCAACGCTCAGGCGGCGAGCCAGTGATGACCGACCCCCTCCACGTTCGCGACGAGCGCGAAGCACGCGATAGTGCGGCCACGAACACGGTGGATCGTCCTACGTCGAGTGAGTTCGTGCTCGAAGTGAGGGACTTCAGCGTCGACTACGGCGTCGGCTCGTCCATGGTGCGCGCGGTAAGCGACGTGTCACTCAACTTGCGGCGTTCGAGCGTGCTCGGCGTCGCGGGTGAGAGCGGCTCGGGAAAGTCGACGTTGGTCTACGCGATGACCCGCTTGTTACGTGCACCCGGCGTCATCAGTGCGGGCAACGTGATGCTCAACGTCACCGACGACCACGGGAACGCTCTCGCCCCCGTCGATCTCGTGCGCGCGAACGAGAAGGAACTTCGCGCGGTTCGCTGGTCGCACGTCTCGATCGTGCTCCAAAGTGCGCTGAGTGCGCTCAACCCGGTGCTGCGTATCGGCAAGGAGTTCGACGAGGTCCTCAAGACGCACCGTCCCGAGATGAACAAGACGCAACGACGTGAACGGGCCGAGACGTTACTCACAATGGTCGGGCTCGACGCCACTCGCCTCGATCGCTACCCTCACGAACTCTCCGGTGGCCAACGACAACGCATCATGATCGCCCTGGCTCTGGCCCTGGACCCCGAACTCGTCATTATGGACGAACCGACCACGGCCCTCGACGTCGTCACCCAGCGTGAGATCATCAACCAGCTCTACGAGTTGCGCACCCGCTTCGGCTTCGCGATGATCTTCATCACTCACGACCTTTCGTTGTTGGTCGAGCTCGCCGACGAGATCGTCGTGATGTACGCCGGACAGATCGTCGAACGCGCTAGCGCGCTCGAACTCTACGAAGCGCCCCGCCACCCTTACACGTTGGGCCTACTCAACTCCTTCCCTCCCCTCCACGGCGCGCGACGCGAACTCACCGGCATCCCGGGCTCGCCGCCCGACTTGGCCGACCTGCCCGCTGGCTGCAACTTCGCCTCCCGGTGCCCGTACGTGATGGAGCGCTGTCACCAGGAAGAGCCACGATTGACGGCCCTCGAAGAAGGCGGCCGCAGCGTGTCGTGCTGGCTGCAGGTGAGCGGCGCCAGCGCTTCGGTGCCGGTCGAACTCGCGCGAACTCCTCGAGTGAAGCGGGCGCACCCCACGAGCGAGGAGGCCGTGTCGTGAGTGCGCCGGAGAGCCCAACGGTGCAGTTAAGTGCCCGACACCTCACGCGCCACTTCGTCACCCGCACCCCGGGCAAGCTGCGTAACGACAAGCGCGTCGTGCGCGCGGTTGACGACGTGAGTCTCGACCTGGTCAAGGGCCACGTGACCGCGGTGGTGGGCGAGAGCGGTTCTGGTAAGTCGGTGCTCGCACGGATGCTCGCGCGCATCGTCAAGCCCACGTCGGGTGAGCTGATCCTGGAGGGAACGACCATTCCCTCGCGGGCCAAACGGACCCTCGACTACGCCGCCAAGGTGCAGTTGGTCCTCCAGGACCCCTACGCTTCGACCAACCCCGTTCACCGCGTGCGCCACAGTCTCGAGCGACCCCTCGCGATACACGGTGCGGCGCGCGGGAACATCGACGCACTGGCCAAGGCGGCGCTGACGCGCGTCTCCCTAGAACCGCCGGAACGATTCCTCGACCGCTACCCCCACGAGCTCTCCGGTGGGCAGCTGCAGCGCGTCTCCATCGCGCGAGCGCTCTGCGTCCAACCCAACGTCTTGTTAGCGGACGAACCGATCTCCATGCTCGACGTCTCGGTGCGCCTGGGTATCTTGAACCTGCTTCGCGGACTCTGTGACGACGAGCACCTCGCGGTGCTCTACATCACCCACGACATCGCCTCGGCGCGCTACCTGGCTGACGAGATCGTCGTCATGTACGCCGGGCAGATCGTCGAGCGTTCCCACGGCACCGCGTTGGTCGACGAACCGACCCACCCCTACACCCAGTTGCTCATCGCGTCGGTCCCGGACCCGAGTGACCCGACGAGCGCGGCGACTCGCGGCGAGTCCCCGCCAATCTTCGAGGTCGCCCCGGTCGGCTGTCGATTCGCACCGCGCTGTCCGCACGCGATGGAGATCTGTCGCACCACGGATCCGCCCAATTTTCAGGTCGGTGACGGCCACGTCTCGCACTGCTGGTTGCACGCGGACAAGCCCGAAGCCGTAGTCGAGGTGGCGCTCCCCGAGCGCCGACGAGAGGGGGATACCACGAAGCGATGACGTCAGGTGACTAAGGCGCGGCTGGCCAACTGGTCGATCTCGCGCCGGAAGTAACGCGCAGGTCCAACCGGCCTCGCGTCAATCAATAAGGACCCACACGGTTCAAAAAGACGTCGGCGAAAGCCGGCTGGACATCAACAATATAAAGGAAGAAAATGTACAGAAAACTAGGAGTGGCACTGACCGCCCTGTCGTGTTTAACCATCGGCATGGTGGCGTCAATTGGCGCCGCGTCAGCGTCCAGTAGCTCGGTGGTGACCCTTGAGGGCAACACCGGTGTGACCTTCACCAACAACTTCAACCCCTTCGACTCGAGTTCCTTCGCGGATCAGTTGAGCGTTCGCTCACTGGTCAACGAGCCACTCTTCGAATTCGACGTGTTGAAGGCCAACGTGTCCTACCCCTGGCTGGCGACGAAGTACTCCTTCGCCAACGGCGGCAAGACGTTGACCTTCGACCTTCGTAAGGGCGTGACTTGGAGCAACGGTAAGCCCTTCACCTCCGCCGACGTGGCCTACACGTTCGACCTGTTGAACCGGGTGCCCGCGGCGAATGACTACGGTGCGCCGACCATGGCGTCGCCAGCGACGACGCCGAACAAGTACACGGTCGTCCTGCACTACTCCGCCCCCCAGTACCTCAATATCGTCACCATCGCCGGCGACGTGTTGATCGTGCCCAAGAGCGAGTGGTCCAAGGTCGCCAACCCCGCGACGGCCGTCATCACCAATCCCATTGGCACCGGACCCTACGAGTTGAGTAGCTACTCGTCCCAGATCGTCAAGTACAAGGTGAACCCGCACTACTGGGGCGGCAAGCCCGCCGCCAGTGGCGTCGACGTCCCCTCGTACAGCTCGAACACCGCGGCCGCCACGGCGCTCGCCGACGGACAGCTGACCTGGGCCGGTAACGACATCGCCAACGTGAACTCGATCTTCGTCAACAAGGACCCCAAGACGAACCACATCGACTTCGCTCCGGGATCGACCGTGACGCTGGAGTTCAACGTGACCGGCACGGGGCCACTCAGCGACCCCGTCGTCCGTCAAGCGATCAGTGCGGGCATCGACCGCACGGCGCTCTCGGTCGAGGGTGAGTCGGGCTACGAAGCTCCGGCGACGTCCTCGGGCGCGTTGATCCTGCCCAACCAGGCCTCCTACATGGTGCCGGCGCTGGCGAACGACCTTTCAGCGACGTCGGACCCCACCAAGGTGGCCTCACTCTTGACCGGTGACGGGTACACGAAGGACGCGGCGGGTTTCTACTCCAAGAACGGTCAGCAGATCACCTTCTCGGTGGAAGACCCGACGGCCTACTCGGACTACTACGCCGACGACCAGCTGATCTCGAACGAGCTCCAAGCCGAGGGTATCGACTGCACCGTGGACGGCGTCCAGGCGTCGCAGTGGTACAGCGACTCGGCCGACGGCAACTTCCAGACGATCATCCACTGGGGCAACGGTGGCGCCAGCCCGTTCGTGCAGTACGACAACTGGCTGGACTACACGCTCTCGGCGCCCGTGGGGACCTCGGCGAACAGCGACTACGGTCGCTACGACTCGCCCGCGGCCCAGACGGCGTTGACGACGCTCGAGAACACGAACCCCTCCGACACGGCCGCGCTCAAGAGTGCGGTCGCGGCGTTGGAGAACCTCGTGTCGACCCAGGTGCCCGTAGCGCCACTGCTCTACGGCGCGGACTGGGACGAGTACTCCACGGCCAGTTTCACCGGATTCGTGACGGCGCAGAACCCCTACATGGACCCGTCACCCGGTGACCCGCAGTTGCCGATCATCTTGATGCATCTCAAGAAGGCGTAACTAGCGATTTCCTCTACGCGCGGCCCCACTTCACTCCAACCCAGTGGGGCCGCGCGTAGAGGTCTCAGCATAATTTGTCCACCAACTATTTAGGAGATACATCGATCGTGAGCACCAACGGCTCAACTGAACAAAACCCCATTCGACCCTTTCCACCAGGGTTTCATTGGGGCACGGCCACCGCGTCCTATCAGATCGAGGGCGCGACCACGGCCGACGGACGTGGGCCGTCGATCTGGGACACCTTTTGCCGCGTCCCCGGCGCCGTGTGGAACGGCGACACGGGCGACGTGGCCTGTGACCACTACCACCGCATGGAAGAAGACCTCGACCTCCTGGCCGAACTCGGTGTCGCGACGTACCGCTTCTCGGTCGCGTGGCCCCGCGTGCAACCGACGGGTTCGGGCCCGGCCAACCAGGCGGGGCTCGACTTCTACCGACGCTTGGTGGACGGACTGCGCGATCGAAACATTGAACCGACCTTGACGCTCTACCACTGGGACCTGCCCCAGCCGCTGGAGGACCAGGGCGGCTGGTGCGTGCGCGAGACCGCCGAGCGATTCGTCGACTACGTCGACATCGTCGCCCGGGCCATCGGCGAAAACGTCGAGCGCTGGATCACGCTCAACGAGCCCTGGTGTTCATCCTGGGCGGGCTACGGCGCCGGCCGCCAGGCCCCCGGTGTCACCGACATCGGCAAGGCGGCGGCGGCGAATCACCACCTGCTCCTCGCCCACGGGATGGCCCTGCCGATCCTGCGCGCGGCGGTCCCGGACGCGAAAGTGGGCATCACGCTCAACCTCGGTGACTTCCAGCCGGGTTCCCAACACGAACTCGACGTGGCGGCCGCTCGGCGGGCCGACGGTAACTTGAACCGGCTCTTCCTCGAGCCGATCTTTCACGGTCGCTACCCCGAGGACATGCTCGAGCACTACGAGCCCTACCAGCCCGGATTCTCCGTCATCCGCGAGGGGGACGTGGAACTGATCAGTCAGCCGCTCGACTTCCTCGGGGTGAACTACTACTTCCCCTCGACGGTCGTCGACGCCTCGCGCGCCGCGGAGGCCCGGGTGGCGGGCTACTTCGTGCCCTCGGGTGAGCAGTTCCCGGACCTGCGCGTGCGCTCACTCGAGACCCCCGGTCGCGACAAGACCGCGATGGACTGGGAGATCGAAGCGTCCGGTCTCACCTCGCTGCTCGTTCGCATTCGCGACGAGTACACGACGCTGCCCATCTACATCACCGAGAACGGCGCGGCCTTTGACGACTACGTCGACCCCAACGGGCACGTCCTCGACCACAACCGCGTCGCCTACCTCCAAGAGCACATTTCGGCGGTCCACGACGCGATCGACGCGGGCGTCGACGTGCAGGGTTATTTCGTCTGGAGTCTGCTCGACAATTTCGAGTGGGCCTACGGCTACTCGCGACGTTTCGGGATCGTGTGGGTGGACTTTCCCACCGGCGCGCGGCTCAAGAAGGCGAGTTTCGAGTGGTACCGCGAGACGATTCGATCCAATTCGGTGGAGTACGCGACGTCGGTCGGCAGCGTGTAGTCCGCCACCCCGTCATCGACGTCGGTCCTCTCCCCTTGGCGCGGCCGTCGTTCGTGAGCTACTGCCGGCCACTCCTCGTGTGGCCGGCAGTGTGGCGTTAGTGCAGCGCCGGGCTCGCCGCGAGCTCTTCGGGAGTCAGGTCCGAGGGGACGCGAATCACGATGATCGAGATCAACAACGCGATGAACACGATGCCCGCCGAGACCAGGAACGCCGTCGTGTAGCCGTGGGTCGTGGCGATCTTCTGCGCCATGGACGTCGTTGAGTGCAACGAGGCGAGCTTGGACTTCGTGGCGTCAATGGCGATCGTCGCTAACACCGCCAAGCCCAGCGCACCACCGACTTGCTGCATGGTGTTGAGCAGCGCCGAGGCGAGTCCCGCCTCATCCGGGGTCACCCGTGAGACGGCGGTCAGCGTGAGTGGTACGAAGGCGAAGCCCATGCCGAGCGCGATGAGCACCAGCGGTCCAACGACCATCAAGTAGTGACTGGTCGGTGTCAGTCGACTGATCCAGAGCATGCCGAGGACCGCCGCGGCGGGACCCGCGATGAGCGGGATCCGAATCCCGACCCGACCGATGAAGCGCGAGGTCAAGATCGCCGCGACGATGATGCCGAGGGTCATCGGCAGGAACCCGACGCCGGTCTTGACGGCACTCCACCCTTGGACGTTCTGGAGGAACTGGGTCAAGAAGTAGAACATCGAGAACAACGCAATACCGATGCAGAGCATCATGCCGTAGGTGCCGGCGCGGTTGCGATTCTTAAAGATGCTGAGCGGCATGAGCGGCTCCCGGCTGCGACGCTCGATGAAGCCGAAGGCGATCAACAACACCACGGCCGCGGCCAAGAATCCGATGGTCGAGGTGCTCGTCCAGCTGTGACTCGAGGCGTTGGAAAGTCCGTAGACCAACGCCAACATCCCGCCGGTCACCGTCACCGCACCGGGCACGTCGAGGTGACCCGAGGTCGTTTCGGACTCGTTGAGCGCCCGCGGCGCCAGAAACAAGATCAGCGCGGCGATGGGCACGTTAATGAAGAAGATCCAGCGCCACGAGACGTAACTCGTCAAGATCCCTCCGAGCAGCAGTCCGAGGGCCCCGCCGCCGCCGGACATCGCGGCGTAGACACCCATGGCACGATTTCGCTCCGTGCCCTCGGGGAAGTTCGTCGCGATCAGCGACAGCGCGGTCGGCGCGGCAATCGCGCCACCGATACCCTGGAGGCCGCGGGTGATGATGAGCCACACGTCGTTCTGCGCGAGACCCCCGGCGAGCGAAGCCACCGCGAAGAGTCCGACGCCAACCATGAACATCTTTCGCTTGCCATAGAGGTCACCCGTGCGGCCACCGAAGAGCAACAGGCCACCGAAGGTGAGCGAATACGCGGTGATGAGCCACTCGAGATTGGTGAGCGAGAAGTGCAGCGCGTGGTGGATCGTGGGAATCGCCACGTTCACCACGGTGGCGTCGAGCACGATCATCAGCTGTGCGGCGGAGATGACCAGCAACGCGAGGCCGAGGTGTTTGCCCTCGGTGTTACTGCCCGTGAGTTCAGTTACTTCAGTGGTCATAGGGAGGGATCACTTTCTGGTCGTGCTGCGGTGGGGGGTTCGCCTCGGGGCGCCATCGGTTGTGACCTCGCCGTGACGAGCGGCAGAATCACTCCGTCGATGACGGACTCGAAGAACTTTTGATCGGGCGCGGTCCCCTCGACCAGGAGACGCTGCATCACGAGCGCGGGGATGATTGACACGATCGTGTCGAGATTGCGCACCGGCTCGATCTCACCACGGGCGACGGCACGCTCGAAGATTGAGGTGAACGTGGCGAGGTGGGGGGCGACGAGGCGCTCATTGAAGACTTCACGGAGTTCCTCGTCGTGCGGCAGGGCGCTGACCAGTCCAATCATGACCCGCGCGTCGAGTTGGCGATCGACGTTTTTCGTTCGCTGGGCCAGAGCATCCAGGTCGCCGCGCAGACTGCCCGTGTCGGGCGCGAAAAAGGCGGGCTTCTCACACATCAAGGCGTCAACGACGAGTTCGGCCTTGCCCGACCACCGCCGATAGATGGTGGCCTTACCAGCCCCCGCGCACGTCGCGATACCTTCCACGGTGAGACGGTCGTAACCGATCTCGGCCAGCAGCTTGAGCGCGGCGGCACGCAGCACGTCATCACGCGAGGTGTCAAGGTGACGACCGCCGGCGTGGCGCCCTTCGGCGATGAAGTCGATGCTTGCTTCGGGAGTATCGAGGGCCATACCGATACGATACCAGTTCGTTTCGGAACGGCACCGTTCCGTCTCGTAATCAGGCAAAACCCTTATCGTGCTGACTCGATCATTTGGTCGTCGGGAACACCGTGGCGTACGCCACGGTCGCGGCGGGGGCCTTCACGTCGACGCTCTCACCCCACTGGGTGAAGGTCGTCTTGCTCGTACCCTCGGCGGTCGTCACCGACTCTTTGATCGGCAGCGCCTTCTTCCCGGCCGAGATCGTGATGACCGTCGTCGAGGCGGGCGCGCTCGAGGTCGCGGTCTCTTTCCAACTCAACTGGTAGCCGCCGGTGGCGGCGTCGCGCTTGGTCAAGAGCGTCGTGCCCTTGGCCTTCGGCAAGAGGTTGGAGAACGTGCTGGAGGTGAGGTTCGAGTCGAAGGTCGTGTACGGGGTACTCCCCTTTTTCATCGCGATCGCCTCCGTGCCGACTTTCTTCTGCTCGTCGACCGTCAGGTCCATCAGCTTGATGAGGCCCTCTTTGCTCCCGCTCAAGTAGGCGTAGGTCGGGGTGACCGAGATGGTGAAACTCTCGTCGCCCGAGCGGTAACTCTCGCGACCGCTGGACTTGCCGATGTCCGCGATCACCGAGCTCGCGACCTTGCCCGAGAGCGTCGAGACGCTCACGTGCACGCTGTCCTCGCTCAGGAGCGCCGCGTTGGCCGCCTTTAATACCGACGCCACCGTCGCGTGCTTGGACGCCGCCCCCGCCAGGGAGGGCACCAGGCCCGCTGCGACGAGTGAGAGGGCGGGTAGGGCGAGCAGGGTCAAGGACATTCTTCGAGCGGAGATCATGGCCAAAGCCTAACGGTGGTCTCCCAACGCACTCACTCGCCCCTCGCTACGGGCTACAGGCACGCGGCCAGGTCGAAGAGGAACTGCTGGATCGTACGGATGTCCTCGAGGACCTCTGGTGGCGCGGACGCCAGGCGCTCGTCACTGAGAATCCCGTGCACCACCGCGGTCGAACGAAGGGCGACCTGGAGCGTGCTCAACCACGCCCAGGCTTCGGCGTCGTTCAGGTACTGCTCGGACACCGTCATGATCGCTAGTTCGGCGTTGGTGGCGATCTCGTTTTGTCGCGCGAGCCTCGAGAGTGGATCGTCGTCATCACTACTTGGATTTATGGGGGTCTGTAACGCCAGGTGCCACTCGTGTTCGTCGCTGCGCTCGGCCGCCACGACGTGGACGAAGATCTCGCGGATCACCGCGCGCCCGGCGTCGTTCAGGCGCACTTCAACCCGGCCGTCACGACGCCGAGCGAAGAGCCGACCGGACACTAGGTGTCTTGCTCGACGGTCGCTTGTAACCCGGCGACCTGGAGTTTCACGCAGTACGACTCGGCGCGCTCGCGCTGCCCCGACCACACGATGGCCCGACCCTCGTGGTGGACGGTGAGCATGAGGTGCGTGCACTTGTTGTTCGAATAGCCGAAGATCTTTCGAAAGACGACGACCACGACGGTCATCGGGGTCACCGGGTCGTTCCACACCACCACGTTCCAGGGACGCTCGGTGATGACCGTCACGTCACTTTGGACGTCGCTTTCGGTAGAGGCGAGCCGAAGTGGGGGGACCGACACCATCTCCTAAGTGTCGCAGACCGCTGGTTCAAAGAAAAGTGGCGCCCAATAGGGTGGACGCCTACGTCGAGGGAGGCTTGAGTCGTGCCCACGTGGTGTCCGGACCTTCTCACAGGAGTGCGCGCGCGGGCCAACACGTCGATCCGCGCCTCCGCCGGTCTCACGCGCGATCCGCCCCCGATGTGCAACGACCCCGAAGAGGCCTACGGCGACGTCTACGGCGTGGCGCGTCTCGTCCACGGGGAGTTGCCCTCGATGTTGGTCGGGGGACTCGGCTCACTCTTCTTTCAAATGCTTCACCCCCTCGCGATGGCCGGCGTCGCCGACCATTCGCGCTACCAGGACGACCCGCTCGGCCGACTGTTACAGACCGCGAACTTCATCAACGCCACGACCTACGGCACCAGGTCCCAGGCGAGGGCGGCGATTGAACGAGTCTTGAAGGTGCACGACTACGTGCACGGCGTCTCGGCCGACGGCGTCGCCTACGACGCGAACGACCCGCACCTCTTGTTATGGGTGCACTGCGCCGAGATCTCGATGTTCTTGAGCGGGTACCGCCGCTTCGGCAAGCGTCGCCTGAGTGACGACGAGGCCGACCAGTACGTGGCCGAGATGATGCCGCTCGCGCGCGATCTCGGGGTACTCGCTCCCCCCGCGACGGTCGCCGAGCTCGACGCGACGCTGCTGAGTTTTCGCCACGAACTGCACCTCATTCCCGAGGGCGCGGTGGCCCGTGACTTCATCGCCTACGGACTGATGAAGAGTCGACTGCAACGCGTGGTCTACCGACTCTTCGTCCTGAGCGCGTGGGCGCTGCTGCCACGTTGGGCGCAGGCGACCCTCGGGGTACGGACGAACGCCCTGGCGGACCGGCTCTTCATCAGGCCCGCGACCCACGTGGTCTGTGCGCTCTTTCGACTGGCGATACCACCGGTCGTTCAGTTCGCCAGACCGAGTCCGCCGTCAACCGCCACGACCTGACCGGTCACGTAGGAGGTCGTCGCCAGCGCGACGATGACGTCGGCCACGTCCTCGGCCGTGCCACTTCGCCCGAGCGGCGCGACGCTACGCACGAAGGACCGTGCGGCGTCCCAGTCCTGGGTCCAGGGCGTGTCGATGAGACCTGGCGCGACCGCGTTGACGCGCACTTCGGGACCGACGGCCTTCGCCAACAAGGTGGTCATGTGGTTGAGCGCCGCCTTCGAGGCGGCGTAGGGAATTGACGAGCCCGTCGGGCGAAGTCCCGCGAGGGACGAGACGTTCACGATCGCGCCGCGACTCTGGCGCAGGGCCGGCATCGCGGCGACGCTGAGTTGCCACGTGCCAAAGACGTTGACCTCGAAGATCTCGCGCCACACCTCGACGTTCGCCGCGTCGAGGTCGCGGTGCGCGATCACCTTGGTGGTGCCCGCGTTGTTCACGAGCACGTCGAGGCGGCCGTAGCGCTCGAGCACCTCGGCGACGAGGCGCTCACAGTCCGCCGCCTTCGCGACGTCCGCGCGCACGTAGTGCGACTCGGCGGTCACCTCGGCTAGGTGATCGCCGGCCTCGACGCTGTGCACCGAGTTAAAGACCACCCGCGCGCCGCCGTCGGCGAAACGACGGGCCGTCGCGAGCCCGATGCCACTGGTCGAGCCCGTCACGAGGACGACGGGCGAGTTGGTCATCGCCGCCGCAGCCGCCAGGAGCCAGCCCAGTGCTGTCCGGGCTCGAGGATCACCACGTCCTTGCCGCTGCGCAGGGCGTCGGGTGGACAGGTCATCGGCTCGATCGCCACCGACGTGCGTCGTCGGCCCTTCTCGAGACCGTCACCGGTGTACACCTGGAGGTAGGGAAAGTTCCGATCGACGCTGAGGTCGATCTCGCCACCCTCGGCGTCTTGGAGCGTGGCGACGGCCAGTCCCGAGTCGTCGCGCACCAAGTCGGTGTAGGTCACGTCGAGTTCGTGACCGCTAACGGACTTGCGCGCAGAGAAATCGAGCTGGTGACCGGCGAGGGGCAAGATCTCACCCGTGGGCAACTGTCGCTCGTCGACCGCCACGTAGGACTTGGCCGGTACCTCTAACAGCGATCCCTCAATGGTGGGTGTCGTCACCGCGAGGTAGGGGTGAAAACCTACGCCGAAGGGCAGGGGTACGCCGTCGCGGTTCGTGACGGTCGTCGTCACGGTCAGGCCCAACGAACCGAGGTGGTAGGCGACCGAGACCTCACTGAGGAACGGGTACGCCGGTGAGGGGTGCAGCAACAGCGACATCACGCAACGGTTCTGATTCACCGCCTCGATCCGAAACGGTCGCCAGCGCACGAGGCCGTGGATGGCGGTGGCGTGGGCGAGGTCGTCCACGCTCGGACGCGCGCTGCGCCCCGAGAACGTCCACTCGCCCTCCCCGATGCGGTTGGGCCACGGGAAGAGCAACTGACCACGGGCCCCCGTCGGGACCTCCTCGCCCGCGAACCCCTCGATGACGCTCAGACCGCCTTTGACGTAGGTACGCAGGGTGGCACCGACCTCGGTCACGACGGCCCGCTGGTCGCCGTGGGCGATGGCGATCTGTTCTCCCGAGGGCAACATCAGAGTCCTAGCGTCGTTTTCACTGGTACGTAACCTACGACAATTAGCCTGGTCCTATGCGATTACTCCTGACCAACGACGATGGCGTGCTCGCGCCAGGCATGGCGGTGCTCGCGCGCAGCGTGGCGCGATGGATCGAAGAGGCACCTCACGGCGAGGAGCGACGCGCGCTCATCGTCGCGCCCGATCGCAACTACTCGGGCATGTCCTCGGCGGTCGGGGACGTCTTTGAACGACCCACCGTGAAGTACCGCCGCCACGTCATCACCGGGGCTGAGTCGATCCCCACCTACGGCCTCGAGGCCCCGCCGGCGCTCTGCGCGATCCTCGGCGCGCTCGGGAGTTTCGACTTCCAACCGGACGTGATCGTCTCGGGCATCAACGCGGGCGCGAACGTCGGGCGCAGCGTCTTGCACTCGGGCACCATCGGAGCGGTACTGACCGGCGCGCAGTTGGGGCTCTCGGGACTCGCCGTTTCGGTCCAGTGGGGTGAAGACGTCCACTACGACACGGCCGCGGCGGTGGCCATTGAAGTACTCGACGAGCTCTTTCGCGCGCCGTCGCGCACCTTGCTCAACTTGAACGTGCCCAACGTGACGATGGGCGAGCTGCTCGGGGTCAAGCGAGGTCGCATCTCAATGGCCGGACTCATCAAGGCCGCTGGTCCGATGGCCGGTGGCGAGGCGTTAAGTGACGAGGGAGAGATGCCGCTACGCCTCGGGGCGGCCACCCCCCAACTCGGTGACGTGAGCGACGAGGACGCCGACGAGGACGGAGCACTGTTGGTCGCGGGCTACGCGTCCTTGACCCCGCTGCGCGGTCCGCACGAGGACGACGACCCCGCGCTGAGTGAGTTGATGCACAAGGCGATCGACGCCATCACCCGCCAGATCGAAAAGGCCCACTAGGACCCNNGTGTGAAAGGCGGTGTGGCGGATCAAGAAACGAAGGGTCCACGTTCGAGCCGACTTGCCCTCCGCGTGGAGAGAGCGAATCGCGTCGCAGTAGTCGCGACGAAACGTCGCGAGCTCTCCCGGGTCCGTGAGCACGGTGCCCTCAGGCGTGCCTATCCCGAGCTTTCGAGCCCAGTCCCGCTCGGCCCCGAGGGTGTGGCGAACGATGTGGTCGCGGTCACGGCCGCCACCTCGTGGTCCCTTACGCATCTCCTCAGACACCTCACCCCGCACGCCGTCGAATACGCTCCAGCACGCCCGCATGAGGGTGAGTTCGCGCTCCAACTCTTCGCTCGATACGGGGCTCAGGTCGACGCTCGACGGCGCGAAGGAGATGCCCCAGAAGTCCGTGGAACCGACACCGTCGTATCGCTCGACGACCCGGACCGTCGTGCTCTTTCTATATTCCTTCTCCAGCCCCGCCGCCGCCGCGACCGCCAGATAACGCGGCAGATATGACGTCAGCGTCGCGACCGCGGCGTCGTCACTCTTCGCGCCGCGCTCCAGGCCGGGCCAGTCCGAGGCGACCGCGACCACCTTTTGGCCCTTCGGTCCGACTTCTAGCGCGACCCTCAGGTCGTTCGCCACCACGTACTCCTCCGTCACGGACGCACTCCTCGCCGGCACCACGCGGCTTTGGTGCGCGACGTGGCTCGGAGGTCGTGCTCAGTCATCGACCGGTCGGCGGCGCTGCTCTTTGAGCCGCCCTCGCGCCTTCTTCTCGTCCACACGGCGGATTGTGGCGCCCTTGGTGGGTTTCGTCGCGCGCCGGGGCGTCTCGGGAGCCAGCGCCACCGCGAGCTTCTCGCCGAGTTGTTCCAGCGCGGCGAATCGGTTCTGGCGCTGGGAGCGGTGTCGGCCCGCGCTCGAACGCACGACGGGTCCCCACGTCGATTCGACGCGCGCCTTCTCCTGGAGCGAGAGTGCGTTCGAGAGCGACACGTGAAAACTCGCCACCACTCGGGTGAGCGATCGATTGGCGTGTTGACCGCCCGGTCCCCCCGAGGTCGTCACCCGCAGCGCGATCTCCTCGGCCGGAATGGTGAGTCGCGGTCGAATCGTGATCGATCCGTCGTCGTTGGTCCGGGGACCAACGCTCACGCCTAGTTCCCGCCGGGTAGTCGTACCATGGCGAGCTGCGTCGAGGAGGCGACCAACTGGCCCGAGTCGTCAAAGAGTTCACTGCGCTCGTCCACCAGTCCGTCGGCGATCACCACCGCACGCTGGAAACCGCGGAGCCACTCGCTGCTTGGTACGCGACGGACGTAGGAGGTCAGCTGCAAGGTCGGAACCCAACCGGAAGAGCCGAGCAGCAACGTCGCCGGGGGAAACGCGTCCGTCGCAAACAGCAGGCTCCACGGCGACCACGACGCTTCGCCGTCGTCGAGGCGAATCCATCCGCGCACTTCGCCCTGGCTCGAGAGCTGGCCGTCTATCCAGCCAGTGACGGCCGGGTCCAGGCGCAGCTCCAATACGTTGCGGATACCGACCTCGTCGCCGCCCGCGAGAGTGCGCGAATGCTCGAGGTCGGGCATGACCGGGGCCGAGGCCCCGTGGTAGCGCACGCGCGAGTCCTCCTTGAGCGTGCCCAGGGTGACCAGTGATTCGGTCGCGACCAGCCCATTTTGCTCGAGGGTCACCGACAGGAACGAGACGCCGCGTCCGACTCGGCGCACCGCCACGCGCAGCTCCGCCGGTCCGGCGCTGGGCGAGTTCACGAAGTTCGTCGTGACCGCAGTGACGTGCTGGTGGGTTGAGCCTTCGGCGCTCGCCCCGGCGAGCGCGGCGCTGGCGATGACGCACTGGAGGTAACCGCCGTGGGGGTGACCCATGATCGTGTAGTGCGGTGAGAGCACCGCAGCGAAGCGGCCCGGACCAGCGGGTTCCACGGACGCCGCCGCGAGCAGCGCGCGTCCCTCGTCGGGTGGGGTCATGAGGTCAACACTAACGAAACGGTGACCTCGCCCAGTAGATTGACACTGCGAAAGAGGTTCTTATGCGGAGCGTTCCCCACTTCATCAACGGCAAACTGATCGAAGAGGCGGGTCACTCCAACGTCTTCAATCCCGCCACCGGCGAGGTGATCGCGCAGGTGCCCGAACCCTCGAAGGAGTTCATCGACGACGTCGTCGAGGTCGCTCGCGGCGCCGCGCTGGAGTGGGCCGACTCCTCGTTATCGAGTCGCACCAATATCCTCTTCACCCTTCGCCAGCTGCTCGTCGAACACACCGACGAACTCGCGGCGCTCATCTCACTCGAACACGGCAAGACCATCGCCGACGCCAAGGGCGAGATTGCGCGGGGCCTGGAGAACGTGGAGTACGCCTGCGGGCTGATCGAGCACTTGAAGGGCGAGTTCTCCCAACAAGTGGCCGAGGGCGTCGACGTGCACAGCGTTCGCGAACCGGTCGGCGTCGTCGCGGCGGTGACACCCTTNNAACTTCCCGATCATGGTGCCACTGTGGATGAGCGCCAACGCGCTCGCCGCAGGCAACGTGGTCATCTTGAAGCCGTCCGAACGAGACCCGTCGGTGTCGATTCGATTGGGCGAACTCCTCCAAGAAGCCGGCCTCCCCGACGGGGTCTTCAACGTGCTCCAGGGCAACGCCACGACGGTGCGGGCGTTGATCGACCACCCCGGTGTCGACGCCGTGAGTTTCGTTGGTTCGACGCCGGTGGCGCGTGCCGTGCACGAGCGCGCCTCGACGCACCACAAACGCGTTCAGGCGCTCGGTGGCGCGAAGAATCACATGGTCGTCCTGCCCGACGCGGACCTCGACGCCGCGGCCGACGCCGCGATCAACGCGGGCTTCGGCTCGGCCGGCGAGCGCTGCATGGCGATCAGCGTCGTGGTCGCCGTCGGGGACGTCGCGGGCCCGCTGATCGAGAAGATCGCCGATCGTCTCGACCGACTGACGGTGGGACCCGGTGACGATCCCTCGAGCGACTTCGGTCCGCTCATCACGAAAGAGCACCGCGACCGCGTGGCGAGCTACGTCACCACCGCGGCCACCGAGGACATCACCGTCGTGCGCGACGGCACCACGATGGAGGCGGGGAACGGTTTCTTCGTCGGACCGAGCCTGCTCGACGGCGTGCGACCCGGCACGCGCGCCTACGACGATGAGATCTTTGGTCCGGTGCTGAGCGTGGCGCGCGTGGCCACCTTCGCCGACGCCGTTGAGCTCGTGAACTCCAATCCCTACGGCAACGGCGTCGCCGTCTTCACGCGTGACGGGAACGCCGCCCGGGCCTTCTCACGCCTGGTACGCGTCGGCATGATCGGGGTGAACGTGCCGATTCCCGTACCAATCTCGGCCTACTCCTTTGGCGGATGGAAGGACTCGCTCTTCGGTGACGCNNTTCTTCCACGGACTGGGCGACGGCGCTCGCGAGGCGCTCTCCATGGTGTGGCTGACCTGGTGGCCCCTGGTGCTCGGTTTCACCGTGGCGGGAATGGTCCAGAGCCTGGTGCCGCGCGACGGGCTACGTCACCGCCTCGGGCGAACCACTCCCGCCTCGGTGGCCGCGGCGTCGGCCCTCGGTGTCGTCTCCTCCTCGTGCAGCTACGCGGCCAGTGCCGCGTCGCGTGCGCTGTTTGCCCGAGGGGCGTCGTGGAGTAACTCGATGATCTTCATGGTCGCCTCGACGAACCTCGTCGTGGAGCTCGGCGTCGTGCTCTACCTGCTGCTC
This sequence comes from Acidimicrobiaceae bacterium, assembly GCA_003136495.1. Taxonomy (GTDB): domain Bacteria; phylum Actinomycetota; class Acidimicrobiia; order Acidimicrobiales; family RAAP-2; genus RAAP-2. The sequence continues at coordinate 15,955 of PLER01000068.1, read as the reverse complement.
GGCTGGAAGTTCCTGGTCGCCCAGCTCGTCGGGGGCGTGGTGATGGTCGTCTTGTTAGCGCTGACGACCCGCGTGCTCTTTAGCGCCGCGCGCGAGGCGCGCCTCGAAACTCGGGTCCTCGCCGACGCCCCGCCGCGCACGCTCACTGAGGGAACCTGGCGCGAGCGACTCCGAGACCGTGAAAACCTCAGCGCCGCCGCGCGATACACCGTCGGCGACCTGACGATGCTGCGACGCGAGCTCGTCGCGGGATTCCTCATCGCCGGCTTCGTCAGCGCCGACGTACCGGCGGCGTGGTGGCGGGACCTCTTCTGGAGCGGTCACGGCGGCTGGAGCGTGCTCGAGAACGCGGTGGTGGCGCCACTGCTCGCCGTGGTGACCTTCGTCTGCTCGGTCGGGAACATTCCCTTAGCGGCGGCGCTCTGGGGTCACGGTGTGGCCTTTGGCGGAGTGATCGCCTTCATCTTCGCCGACCTCATCACCCTCCCGCTGCTGTTCATCTATCGACGCTTCTACGGCACCGCCGCCGCGTGGCGGCTCTTCGCGCTGCTCTGGTTCGTGATCAGCGCCGGCGGGCTCATCGTCAACGGCCTCTTCCACGTGGCGCGACTCGTACCCACCGATCATCACCCGCGCGTGCTGAGTGGCGACTTTCCCTTAGGTTCCACGCTCGTGCTCAACGTGCTCGCCACGTTGGTGCTCCTCCTCGCGTGGTGGGTGGCGCGCTCCGCACCCCCGAGCGCGCGCGTGGCGACCGATCCGGTGTGCGGCATGAGCGTGGACGTCGCCTCCCCCGCCGCCACCGCCGTGCGCGATGGTGTGACCTTCTACTTCTGTTCGCCGCGTTGCTTAGAGCACTTCGAGCGTGACGAGCTCCCCTCCTCGGGCGAGGCCGAACGCCACGTCGAGGCCGAACGCCACGTCGACCCCGTGTGTTCGATGTCGGTCGACGGTGTCGAAGGACCTTCCGCGCGCGGTGCGGACGGCGTGACCTACTATTTCTGCTGCGAAGGGTGTCGAAGGACGTTCCTCCAGGGTCCGCGTCTCCCGGCGAGCCTGCCGATCGAGAGAGGGTGACGCTGATGAGCAAACAACACACCAGCGTCCGGGCCTACGGCATACTCATCGACGACGATCAGGTGCTCCTCGTCCGCTCCAGCTCTCCCCAGATCAACCCCCCGCTCTGGTGGCTCCCGGGTGGGGGCATCGACTTCGGCGAGTCGCCACAGGACACGTTGCTCCGCGAGTTCCGCGAAGAGACGGGCCTCACGATCAAAGACCCGGTGCTCCTCGATGTCGTGAGCGACATTCGTCGTCGTCCCAACGGTGACCGCATCCACACGGTGCGAGTGATCTACCGCGCGTCACTCGCCGGAGGTGAGCTACGCCACGAGGCGCTCGGCACCACCGACCAGGCCCAGTGGTACGACGTGCGCAAACTCGACGACGTCAATATCGCCGACTACGCGCTGCGCGCGATTCACTCCGCGTTGGAGAAGTAGAGCTCGGGCATCGATCGCTTTAACAGCTTGCCCGCCGGATTCCTCGGCAGCGGCTCTCGGGTGAAGGCGATCTTCGTCGGGATCATGTAGGCGGCGAGTCGCGGCGCCAAAAAGGCGCGCAACTCCTCGCTCGTCAACTCTTGACCCTCACGCACCATCACCGTGGCCGCGACCTCTTCGCCGAGGCGTTCGTCGGGCAGGGCGAAGACGGCCGCCTCGTAGACCGCGGGGTGCTCGTAGATGGCCGATTCGACCTGGGCCGAGTACACGTTCTCGCCGCCGCGCAAGATCATGTCCTTCGCCCGGTCCTCGATGTAGAGGAATCCGTCCTCGCTGATGTGACCGAGGTCCCCCGTACGCAGCCACCCCGCGACCAGCGCCTCGGCGGTCGCTTCGGCCCGCTGCCAATAGCCCCGAAACATCGTCGGGGACTGGAGCCAGATCTCGCCGCTCTCCCCGACCGGCAGCGCCGTCATTGACTCGTCACGGATCTCGACGTCCATCACGATCGTCGGCACATAACCCGTCGACGCCGGGTGGTTCACGTAGTCGTCACCGTAGTTGCCCGGACCGTACGCGTTGGTCTCGGTCATCCCGTAAGCCAGGGTGGGTCGTCCCGCAGCGAAGGAGCGGTCCACTCGCGCGACGAGCGTCGAGGGGGCCGGCGCGCCACCGCCCCCGATCGTCGTCAGGGAGGACGTGTCGTACTTCGAGAAGTTCGGCGTCTCCATGAGGTCCCAGGCCTGAGTGGGTACACCCACGAAGGCGGTGACCCGATGTCGCTCGATCAGCTCCAATGCTCGTTCGGGCTCCCAGCGGTACATCATCACCAACTTGAAGTGCCAGGTGAAACAGGACAACATCACCGGAATGCATCCCGTGACGTGAAAGAGCGGCACGATCAAGATGAAGCACGGCGTCACGCCCGAGCCGGCCTCCGCCGCACCTTCGCGCCGCGCCGCCTGGACGGCGGCCCCGGCCGAGAAGGCCATGATCGCTTGACAGATCGCCCCGTGCGTGGAGACCGCGCCCTTGGGAAAGCCCGTCGTGCCCGAGGTGTAGAGGATCGTCGCGTCGTCGTCCGCCTCGAGGGGGACCACGGGCATGGTCGCGCCAGATTCAACCACGTCGCTCCAGCGCTCGACCACGCCGGCGTA
>PLER01000068.1:0-13268 GCA_003136495.1 Acidimicrobiaceae bacterium | reverse complement strand
GCGAAGGAGATCACCCATTCGGGATAGTTACGCATCGCGATGCCGACCCGGTCGCCCTTTTTGACACCGAAATGGTGCACCAGCGCGTGGGCCAGGGCGTCCACCTCGGACATCACCTCGATAAAGCTCCACTCCTCGTCTTCGTAGGCGAGGAAGGTCCCCTCGACGCCGCGGGCGAGGTCGAAGAACTCACGCACGGTAGAGGGTGAGTTCTTGAACGCCCGCAGTGAGTACCCCTCGCGCTCGACGTTGATGACCTCAAAGGGTTGACCAGGGGCCGCCACGTCAGCGATCGCGTCTTCGTAACTGCGCACCCGGCACCCCCGTTTCGCGCACAGCCTAGACGGCCGCCGATGTCACTCCGGTGTAGGGACCTCGGTCCCTACCGCCGCGGACGACCGCGAACCTATGCTTCTGGAACCACCCAAGAAAGGATCGACGTGTTCGCCTCGAACTATCCACTCGCCGACGTCTTTGTCTCCACGCTCTACTTCGTCCTCATGATCTTCTGGATCATCCTGGTCTTTCACGTCGTCTTTGACGTCTTTCGCAGCCACGACCTCAGCGGACCGGGTAAGGCCCTATGGATCCTCTTTATCTTGGTGTTGCCGCTCGTCGGCACGTTGATCTACGTGCTGGTTCGCGGCGGTTCCATGCACGAGCGGCAGGTCCAAGCCGTCCAGTCGCAGCAGAAGGCCTTCGAGGACTACATCCGCAAAGTCGCCAACACCAAGGAGTGACTAGTGGGCGGCGCCGATCGTTGACTTGATCATCGAGGCCTTGTGCGCCATGCGCTCGACCGACTCGGCGATCTTTTCTTTGATGTTGATGAGTTCGATCCTCGCGAGTTCGGCTTCCTTGGTGAGGCCCTTCAGGTGCTCGATGTCCCACAGGTTCAACACTGGGGTGAGGACGTCCCCGAGGTACTGGCCGAGACCGTAGATGCCCTCTTTGGCGATGCGCACGGCGTGTCGCGTGAAACTCGGGATGCCGGTACCCGGCATCGCGAAGGTGCTGACCTGCTTGGTGACCGCGATCACCATCGCCGAGGGGTCGATCGCGAAGGCGGCGAGGGTGAGGTCACGGTAGAAGAGGTAGTGCTTGGTCTCATCCCCCGCGATCAACGCCAGCACGTTGCGACCGATCTTGTCCTCTTTGGGAAGTTTCGCGCCCGTGTTGCGATGCGCGATCTGCGTGGCGCGCTCCTGGAAGGAGACGTAGGCGATGAGTTCGGCGAAGGTGGCCGGATGGGGCACCTCACCTTTTTGCATCTGCACGCGTCGACCGTCTTCTAGGGTCGTGGGGTCGATGCAGCGGCTGATGTGCACCCAGTCACGCATGACCATGGCGTGGCGGTTCTCCTCCATCGTCCACTGACACGTCCATTCGTGGATCGGGTGTCCCTTGGGCGAGTGGGCCAGAATCGAGTTGGTGTAGTAGGGCAGGTTGTCCTCGGTGAGGAGGTTGACGTAGATCGAAGACCGAACGCCGTCACGTAGGGGATAGTCCTCCGGTGACCAGGCGCGGTCGTTGAAGCTCTCCCCCTCGCCCCAGTCGATCTGCTCGTGGGGGTACCAGAGACGTGGAGCCTCCATATGGCGGTTAAAGAGTCGCTCGACGTCGGGCGTGATCTCCTCGAGGAGGTCGACGCGACTCTTAGCCATTCGGGTGCTCACGTCGTGGTGCCTCTCCGTTCATGCCCTGCCTCACAACACTAACGTCCTTTAAGCGCGACTCAGGTTCGTCATGTGATTCGTCGCACAAGAGTGCGGGCTCGCGCGAGCACGCATGTGCTTCACCGGCGCGGCGTCTGACTCGCCCGCGATCACTCAGTTCCGCCGGCGTCACAACCGTTCGTTACCGTGACCCGGTGGCGAAACCACCGACAGAACCGTCGCCGTCGAGCCCGGTCATCTAGCCTGGACAGCCTGTGAAACTCGTGGACACTCTCGTGCCGGTCGACTTTCGGTCGTCCATTCGCGGCCCCCTGCGCCGCTTCTACATCTGCACGTTCATTGGCTGCATCGGCAACGGTCTCACGCTCTCGCTCTTCGTGGTCTACCTGCACAACGTGCGCCACTTCTCCACCAGTTTCGCCACCTTGCTCCTCGCGGTGTCGGCGGTCGTGGGCATCGGCACCTCACCGCTGTGGGGCACGCTGACCGATCGTCTCGGACCCCTTCGGGTGATCCTCTTCTCCTACGCGGCCGACGCCGCCGCGTTGGTCGTCTGGGCGCTCGCCCACACCCGCGAACAGGCCACGCTCGCGGCGCTCTTGATCGCGGTCTTCGGAGGGGCCGGGTGGGGTCCGATGAGCACCATGCTCACGCGGATGGTCTCGGTCGAACATCGTCAGCGCGCCTTCGGTTTCAACTTCATGCTGGTCAATCTCGGTATCGGATTCGGTGGCCTCATTTCGGCGAGCGTGGTTGACCTGCGACACCCCGACACCTTCGTGGTTCTCTACATCTTCAACGCCGGCGTCTCGCTGCTGGCCGGCCTCTACTACCTGACGTTGCGTCACCACGGCGGCCCCGTCAAGGAACATCTCGACGACCCGGTCAAGAGTGCCGAAGGGTGGCGCGAGGTGATCCACGACTCGCGCCTCGTGCGCTACGTGGTGGCCGCGGTGTTCTTGATGATCGGGGGCTACGGTTCGCTGGACGCGGGGTTGAGCCTCTTCGTCGTCAACAACCTGCACATCTCCGTGCACGCCATCGGGGTCATCTTCTTCTTCAACACCTCGACCATTGTGTTGGCGCAGCTGTGGGTGCTCAATCGCATCGAGGGCAAGAGTCGCACGCGAGTGCTCGGCGTCGTCGCGGCACTCTGGTTCGTCTTCTGGGTGATCCTCGAGTCCACCCTCGAGCTGCCCGCCGCCACGTCCATCGCGATGCTCTGTCTCGCGATGGTCGTCTTCGCCATCGGTGAGACGATGCTGCAGCCCGTGGGCTCGGCCCTCGTGAACGACATCGCGCCCGAGCACCTGCGCGGACGATACAACGCCGCGGCCGGCGTCTCCTGGGGAATCTCGGGCACCCTCGCGCCCGCCATCACGGCGCTCTACTACGGACTCCACGTGGGCAACTGGTGGCCGATCGGCACGGGGATCACCGCGTTGGTCGGCGGGGCGATGATGATGAACCTTCGCCGCCACATCAGCGCAAGCGCCGACGGTCGCGCGGTGACCGACGGCCGCCCGGTGACCGACGCGGCCTAGGTTGCCCTCGTGCACTTCGATCGAGTCGACGCGACCAACGACGAGGAGTTCAGGGCCTGGTTCGGGGTCCTTCATCGCGCGGAACTCCTTCGCGACCGCGGGCGCCACGAAGGCTGGCTACCCCAGGAGTGGCGGGCCCGGGCCCTCGACGTCGCGGCCCCGGCGTACCACCAACTCTTTCGTTGGGGCGAGGACCCGTTACGTCCGGTGGCGGTCGGTGCCCTCGAGGTCTCTCGCGAGGACAACCTGCACTGGATGCGCGGAGACCTCTTCGTCGACCCGCCGGAGCGTCGTCGAGGGTTCGGTAGTGACCTCCTCACACATTTAGAGCGCACCGCGCGCGAGATGAACCGCGGCGCCCTGCTCTTTTGGGTTCCCGAAGACGCAACCGAGCGCGGCGCCGGACCGAGCCGGGGCTTCGCTCCTCGACACGGCTACGACGTCGTCGAGGAGAACGTGCAGCGTGACCTCGACTGGCCGCGACCGCCGGGCGAACTCGACCAACTCGAGCGAGGGTGGCGTGAGCACGCGACGGACTACGAGATCCTCTCCTGGCGTGACGCGACGCCCGACTCGTTGGTCGCGGGCCGGGCCCACTTGATGGCGATCATGCCGAAGGAGGTCCCCGACGCCGGTTACGGGTTGGAGGAAGAACGTTGGGACGCGGCACGGCTTCGCGGGCACGAGGCACGAACCCACGAGATGGGTCGCGACCTCTTGGTGGCGGTAGCGCGTGAACGTTCGAGCGGCGAGCTGGTGGGCTTTAGCGAGCTGAGCGTGTCGCGCGAACGTCCCGGTACGGCCTACCAGTGGGACACGCTGGTGGCCCGCGCGCATCGCGGGCACCGACTCGGTGGGCTGCTCAAGGTCGCGACGATGCGACTCTTAGAGGCCGGTGGCTACGAGACCCATCAGATCATGACCTCGAACAACGAGCGCAACGTCGCCATGATCGCGGTCAACGAAGCGTTGGGTGCGCGTCCCAGCGGCGGGATCGTCACGTGGCGCAAGCGCCTCGGGTGACCCCCGTGCGTGCTCAGACCGGTGGCGCGGGCTCGTACTCGATGCCTCGCTTGACCTCGCGAGCGCGTGCGGTGCCGGCCAGTCGATCGACGAGGTGCAGCGCCATGTCGATACCCGCCGAGACGCCCGCGGCGGTGACCACGTCGCCGTCGTCGACGAAACGTTCACCCTCGCGCACGTCGATCGACGAGTCGAGCTCGCGCAGGCGCCCGAGGGAGGCCCAGTGCGTCGTCGCGGGACGGTCCTGCAGTAACCCCGCCGCCGCGTAGACCAACGCGCCGGTACAGACGCTGGTCATGATCGCGACGTGTTCGCGCTGGCGACGCACCCACTCGAGCTGTGACTCGTCCACCAGGTGCGCTCGCGTCCCCTGCCCACCGGGGTAGATCAACACCTCGAGATCGGGCATCGTCGCGTACGAGGCCTGCGCGTCGATGGCGAGTCCCTTGGCGCCGCGGACCAGACCGCCGTCTCTGGAGAGCGTGAGGACGTCCCACCCGTCACCGGGAAAGTTCTTCGTCCAGTACGCGAGAACTTCGTAAGGGCCCACCGCGTCGAGCTCCTCGACGTCCTCGAAGAGCAAGATGCCNNGGCACGCCGGTGGTCGCGCCGAGCTTGGCCGCGAGGGCCACCAGCGCGCACACGAGTGCGTCGAGCGCGTGGTCGGAGCGCACCGCCTCGTCACGCAAGGACGTCGCGAGCACGAGCCACGACGAGCCGAGCGACGCAATCGCCTCGATGAGTCGCCCGCGCTCGACCGTGTGGTGGTCCAACTGGTCACGGTCACCCCCGCCCTTGTAGCGCACGCCCCTCGCGGGGAGCAGGCCCCACGCGCGTAACGCGGCCGCCGGGTAGGTTTCGACGAGCCGGCCACTTCCGTCGCGTGGCTCTCGTTGCCCCCACGCGCCCGACCACGCGGACTGGAGGGACGCCGCGCGCATCGCCACCACCCCGATGAGGTCTGAGGAGACCGAGAGCGGGGTCGAACCGAGTTTGAGCTCGCGCACGAAGCGGTCGGTCCGTCGGAGCCGCAGGTTCTCGCGTTCCGGTACCCCGGGCGCCGTCGTCGCCGCGGGCCACTCCTCGAAGCGAGCGTGGTCGCCGAGCGCTCGAACGAAGTCGTCGGGCCAACCGAGGGGCGCGTCCACCCCGACGACCGTCGTGGCGTCGACGAGGTCGGTGAGACTCGCGTCCTGCGCGTCGTCGCCGAGGGTGGCCTCGACGAGGCCACCTCGAACACCCAAGACGACCACGCCGGTGCGCGCGGCGGCGCTCGCGAGGTCGATACCCACCACCCGGGTAAATCGTCGAGGCATGACGCCCGAATCTAGGCGGACGACGAGGTCACCCGCGTGGGCCGCTCGGCAATCGTAGGTTCGTCGCGAAATTCCTTCCGCGGGTAGATCTTCCGGCGCGACCTGTCACAAACGGGCTCCACGGGACAGAGTGTGAGTAGAAGGTCTAAGGAGGAGTTCGTGATGCGTCGTCCCACCGTCGTTCGTCAATCGTTGTTGGCTCTCGCCATCGGGGCCGTGCTCGTGGGCGCCGGGCCCGCGGGTGCCGCAACAAAACCCGCGCGCGACTTCGTCCCGGCGGGAGCCACGGTGCTCTACTTCACGTCCTTCGCCACGCCCGCTAACGGTGCGTCGGCGAATCGGGGCACGGTCACGGTCACCAACCCGAAGGTCATCGCCGAGATTCGCGGACTCATCAACTCGCTGCCCCTCAGCGACACCAGCCACATGTTCTGCCCCGACGACCTCATGGTGCCTTCCTACGTGAGTTTCGCGCGCGACGCCGCCACCGCGCCGTTCGCGAAGGTCATGTTTCAACTCGGAGGATGTCCCTTCGCGCGGGTCTACGACCACGGGGTCGCCGTCCTCCCCACACTCGGGGGTGCGACGCTCGGCACCGTCTTCTCACACATCAAGGAACTGGCCGACGGCCAGGCGTAGTACTCGCGTCGCGGGTGGCTACTTAGCCCAGGGCAGGGCCTCGCCCGAACTCTGGAACATGCGTATCGCGTAGACCGCTTGCACGATGGCGGCGATGAGCGTTAAGTAGAGTCCGACCCCCGCTCCCCAGCTCACCGAACCGGCGAAGTTCCCGTAGTTGCCGCGCGGCAGCGTGATCCAACGCAGGATGATCAACACGGCACCGATGACCGACGCTCCGAGGACGATGACGCCCGGTCCGTAGCTCATCTTGGGCATGTTCGAGCCCGAACGTAGGGCGACGATGTAGACGCCGGCCCCGATGACCAGCAGGGCACCCAACCAACCGAACCCGCTGCCGAAGCCCCCGCGCGATGCGCTGAACGCGCCGGCGTGCACCGTCTCCCACGGGAGAAATAGTGCAATCAGTGCCACCAACGCGGTGATCGAGATGACGCGATCGCCCGTTGAGAGTTTCTTCCAATCAAATGCCGCCATGTAGCCCTCACTGTTAGTCGGTTGACGAGCGACGCCGTCGGAGCCGGAGGAGGCTTCTCGGGTCACCCGCTCAACCACCCGCCGTAACGACGACCTCGCTCGAGGAAAATAACCTCGTATTTGTAGCACAGGTGCGGTGGCGACGACGAGGTCGACTTCTCAGGATTCGACCCGCGTCCGTGGCGCGATCTCGTTGGTGGCGTGAGCCTCTAAGGAGAGAAACGTCGTGTCGCGAGACTGTGGGGTTACGGGACCTCGAATACGGTCGATTCTCGTGGCCGTCTCCGTTGAATCATTGCGCTCTCGTACTCTCAGGGCTTTGTAAGTGCGTTCTCGAGGAATCGACGACGACCACTCGTAGGATTGACCTCGCGTGAAGTTCCCCCTCTCCAAGCCCCTCGGCGCGGTCGTGTTGACGGCCGCGCTGGCGCTCACTCCGGTACTCGTCGCCTCAGCGACGAGTACGGCACCCGTCCCGGCGGCGACCTCCCTCGGCTACGACATTTCCTTTCCGCAATGCGGCCACACGTTGCCGGCCTCGCCGGGTTTTGGCGTGATTGGCGCGAACGGCGGCATGACCTTCACCGCCAACAAGTGCCTCGCCACCGAGGTGACGTGGGCCGAGACCGCCGCGAATCCGACCCCGGCCTTCTACGCCAATACCGGCGACCCCGGGCCGGCCTTCACCTCAAGTTGGCCCCAGAGCCAACAGACCCCTGACGTCTGTAGCGGCGCCAACACCGTGCCGTGCTCCTACGACTACGGCTGGAACGCGGCGCGCGAGTCCTTCGCCAACGCCGTCGCGGCCGAGAGCGCCAGTGGTTCGACGAGCCCAACTGCCGCGGCGATCGCCTCGCCGTGGTGGCTCGACGTCGAGACGGGCAACGCCTGGGAGGTGAAGGCCGGCTACTACGGACCGACCGCGGCGGCCTACGCGAACGACACCGCGATGATCGAAGGCGAGATCGCCTCGTTCAGCACTATCGATGTGACCAAGATCGGTGTCTACTCCACCTCCCAGCAGTGGCGCGCCATCACCGACGCGACCGCCGCCAACTTTCCCGCGGTGCCGACGTGGATCCCGGGATTCGGATCACTGGCGACGGCCGAGACGGGGTGTTACACCACCTCGTTCACGAGCGCGCGCGTCGCGATGACCCAGTACGGGGCGAACGGCTACGACGCGGACTACGTCTGTGGGCTCTTGAGCACACCCACCGTGGAGACCTCGACCGTCGCAGGATCGGCGAGCTTCTCCGACCAACTCATCGTCTCCAACAACGACGGCACCGTGACCTTCACCCAGACCTCGGGTAGCCCCCAACTCCTCGTCAGCGCCTCCGGGGCCGTCACGACGAGTGGCCAGCTCGCCGCCGGCACCTACGTCGCCTCGGGCACGACGGCTGACCCCAACGGCAATGTCGGCACGTTCGCGCTCACCCTCGACGTGGGCGAACTCACCCAGGGCACCCCGACGTCGGCTTCGGTGAAGGCGTCGGGTTCGGCGACCTTCACGCAACAACTGAGCGTCCCCGACGGGAGCCTCGCGGTGACCTACGCGCAGACTGCGGGCGGTCCCGACCTTGTCGTGAGTCCCACGGGGCTCGTCACGACGAACGGCCCGCTCGTCACGGGAACCTATAGCGCCAGCGGCACGACGAGCGACAGCGCCGGCGACACCGGCACGTTCTCGTTCTCACTCAAGGTCGGCGTCCTCGTCCAACGCACGCCCACCGCCGCGTCGGTCGTTGCCTCGAACTCGGCCGCCTTCACCCAGCAACTCGACGTCGGCGCGAACCTGGGCGCGGTCACCTACGTCCAGACCAGCGGCACTCCCGATGTGCTCGTCAGCTCAACCGGTCTGGTGACCACGAGCGCCACGTTGTCGCCCGGCACCTATCACGTCACCGGCACCACGACCGACCCCACTGGTGACGAGGGCACCTTTACCTTCGTCCTCACGGTCACCAAGGCCACGACGACCCCACCGGTCACTCCACCCGTCACGACGCCACAACCCCTCGCGACCGCAGTCAGTGGCCACGTCGTTGCGGGACGGACCGTGCAACTCGCGATCCACGGTGAGCATTTCGTGGGTCGACCACGGGTGAGGAGCCACGCGGGCACGACGGTCGTGGTGACCCGTGACACCGGCAGTGTCCTCATCGTTCGCGTCACTTCGAAGGCACACTCTCGCAACGGCGTCTTTACTTTCACAATCTCGTTCGCGAACGACACGTCGTGTCAGGTCCGATACGACCAACGCTGACGTGACGTCGCCTCAGGGACGAACGCCGGCGTTCACTTCTTCACGGTGAACTCGTTCGAGACGCTCGACACGGAGTCGACGAAACTGAACGTGGTCCCGTTGACCGGAATCTCGACGACGACGTCAAACTTGGCCGACTTCGCTCCGAGCGACTTGAGATCCTTCGTGAGGTCCGGCAGAGTGAAGCTGACCGAGTCCGACGAGACCGAGTTCGGTGTCACGGACTCCGCGCCACCACCGAAGGTCTTGACGACAACCTTGGTCACCCCGTCGAAGTACTGACCCTTCACCACGATCGGGACCCCACTGTCGGCCGCCACGGTCAACCCCGCGATGCTGACCGACGTGACACTGGGTCCCTTGTAGTCGTAGCGGTCCGCGGAGGAAGTGGTGGAGGTCTCGCGCTGGCCGTTCACCGACGCGACGACTACGACGTCGTAGCTCGTCGACGCACCAACGCTGGCCGACGCCGTGTCGTTGGGCGCGGTGAAGCTGAACGTCTTATCGTTCGAGGGACTCACCGGCACCGAGATCGTGCGGGGTGTCTTCCCCGATGAGCCGCCGACCGCGACCAGATCGACTTCGGTGACGTTGGTGAAGCCCGCCCCATCCACGCGCACCTTGTCGCCGCCGATCAATGGTCCCTCCGAGGGCGTCACGCTGTCGACGCGGAGGTTATCGACCACGAAAGGTGTGGAATTGGAGTAGATCACCGATCCGAAGGTCTGGGCGACGTTGACCCGGACGTACATGTCGATGTTCATCTGTGCGGCCGTGGACGTCGCGAAGAACTTCTGGAGGTCGGGGGTGCGAAAGACCAATTCGTGGTCGGAGGCCGCCGTGGCTGACGCCGAGACGATCGTGGAGCTCCCGACCTGCTGGAAGTCCACGGCGGTCGCGCCCTCAAAGTACGAGCCCTTCACCACGATCGACTGACCGCCGCCGACGGCGATCTCACTGGGGGTCACCGAACTTACGAGGGGCGCGGAGATCACGTAGTCCGCGGGTGGTGACAGAATCGAACCTTGCGCGTCGTGAGGCACGACTTCGACGACGGTCTGCGACACCGGTTTGTTGCCGGCGGAGACGGCCGCGTTGTCGGCGTCGTTAAGCGCCGCGGTCAAGTCCGGTGCCATGAAGGTGAAGCCCGAACTCGATGCGCCGTTCGCCGGCACGGTCGCCAGCACCTTCCCGGCGGCGTCAGTGATGTCCGCGCTCACCGCACCGTCCAGACCGCTACCACTCACGGTGACCACGACGCCGCCCGCGGCCGGCCCGGTGCCGGGCGAAGTCGACACCGAACTCAATCGATGGGCGGTGAAGGAACGCGCGCCCGCGAAGCCGTCGGGATTCAAGGTCGTGCCCGGCTGGGTCTTCGCGTTGATCGAACCAACCGCGGTGTTCCCCGTGATGTTCCCGTCCCAGTCCGCCGTGTACGTCGCGTTGCGATCGGTGGGGCCGGTGCCGCCGATGCCCGTGCGCTCCAAGTGAAATGAGAAGTGTCGCCCGTCCACGCGACCGTCGAGCACGGGGAAGGGTTGCGAGAACGCCGCGGGGGCGTCGCCCGGCGGCGTGACGGTGCCCGAGAAACTCCCATCGTTCTTCTGATCGCTCACGTCGAGCGTCGCGGTGTCACCGTTCCCAGGGTCCGTTATGGTCCACTCGCCAGTGAAGTCGACGTTGCCCGACGCGTGGTCGACGACTCGAGCCCCGTGTACCGCGGGGAGCGGGCTTCGCTCTGCGGCCGAGGACCAGGCCGTGGGAACAACGACGCCCGTCAGCGTGAGCAGCGGCACCACGATCATCCGGGCCAGGTGGCGACGCCGCCGCGTACGGCCCGCGCCAAGGCTGCTCAGGCTCACGTCGTTCATCGCGCCTCCCTTGACGCGACCCCACTCGGCGGGCCCCACGCCATCAGCCAAAAGGGTAGTCCCCAGTGGGGCGAAGGACATCGCGGGCATCCTTCGCCCCGCGAAGGCGGCGGCGACACTTCGAAGGGTCGCCCTAGAAGCAGACCCCCGGCGTCGAACTGAGATAAGGCCACCCGAGGTAGTCGAACGTCGGTTGGAACAAGGTCAGTTGATTCCCGCTCACGCCGTTCCACCCCGGGACGAAGGTCCCCGCGTCGAACTCGCTCAAGGTGGGCAGGCGGTTCAATCCGCCACCAGAGACGACCGCCGCGATCGACGTGTTGTTGGCGATCTTGGTGATCAGACCGGTCCCGCTCCACTCGGCCGGGTCGTAGACGAGGTCGTTAGCGTTGGCGGCGGCGGTCGGACTGATGACCCCTTGCGCGTTGACCTCGGGCGGCTGACCCGACGGAAAAATGATCATCGACTGACCATCCTTTGCGTTGACCATGCCGAAGCTCACACCACCGAACATGGCGGCGCCCGCGGTGGTGGTCTGCTGCGACAGCAGCGCGACCATGGTGTTGGCGCTGTTAGCGGCCGAGCTCAACGAGGCGGCGAAGGTCGTGTCGATGGTGGCTTCACTATTGAGGTGCGCCACGAAACCCGACAGCTGATTTAATCCATTGATGGTGAAGGTGATGCTTTGGGTGTCGGACGCGTTCGTGGTATCCGTCGAGAGGGAGGTACCCGTGTCGTTAAAGGCCCACGCGTCAAGCGTCCAGGTGCCCGGCGTCGTGCCCACGGCGATGGAGAACTGGTACTGGCCCGAAGAGTCCGTTGTCACGTCGACCGGGACCCCGCTCGGCGCGTTCAGTGTTCCGGAGGGCCAGATTCGACTGCCGTTGTAACAGATCGACGCGCGCGCCCCCTTGGTGACCGCCTCGTCGTAGGTCCCGCTCGGGTCGACCTCTAGTTGGACCTTCAGTCCCGCGAGCGGTTGACCGTGTTGTTTGGCGGTGATCGTGCCGTTGACCACGTGGTACCCGTCAGCAACGACACTGGTCGAATCAAGGTGGAGTTTGAGCTCCACCCCAGTGTCGAGGGTGAAGTCGGCCTTCGCCTTCGAGCCGTCACTCACCGAGACGGACGTGGAACGAGGGGTGAAGCTGTTGGTGGCGGCCTTGCCCTGGGTACCGAGCTCGGGGTCAACCGCGTAGGTGCCGGAGTTCAACGTCATCGCGTAAAACCCGTCGGCGCCCGTGGTGGTGGTGGCACCCGGATGTCCGTACGCCTTGACCACCGCGCCCGCAACGGGTCCCCCGTCCTTGTCGTGCACGTAGCCCTCGAGGACGCCCTCGCCCTTGCCGACGACGCCGTAGTAGTCACACGAGGTCCAGCCGCCTTGGACGTTGGTCCCGTCGATGCAGAGTGAGACGTACTGGTTGTCCGTCGAAGTCGTGACTTTGAACTCGCAAAACGTGTCGTCGGTCTTGCATCCCTTGGCGTCGCTGCCCTGACCCAACTGCCAGGCCCACTCGATGTCGGTCGGGGCCGCCCCGCAGATCCCCCCCGACGTGTGGGCGACGACCTCTTGGCCGACGAAATAGATGTGGCCACCTACGGACATTCCCTGACAGCGCGACTGGATCGGGAGTCCCACGGGAATGGCACCGAAGCTGCCGGCGGAGGCGGTAACGGCGGGCATCACCGCGAGACCCGACACGACCATCAACATCGCGAGCAACCCCAACAACCACGTTGAACGACGGATTCGTCGGCTGACGCTGCGCGGATCTGTCTTCGCCATGACGGGTTCGCCTCCCCTGACATGATGCCCCCAGCGAGCCCCACGCCGTAGGCCCGCATCGTAGCCCGTCCGCCGAGCGCGTCAACACGCTCTCGCCGTCATACATCACGTCGCGACACGAGCGAGGCGACTCGAACTACGACGTGTCACTACCGCGCTCGCGAACCTCGGCAAAGCGCGCCAGGGCGTCGAGTCGCTCCTCGGCAGCGTCGATCATCGGAGCGGGATAGCCGGCCGGCGAGAAGAGTCCCTCCCCACCACCCGGCTGCAGGCAGGCGGGGACCGCCACGTCGCGCAGTTCCTCGACGTAGCGATGGACGTAACGTCCTTCGGGATCGAAACGCTCCGCTTGCAGTGTCGGATTGAAGATTCGTTGAAACGGTGACGGGTCCGTGCCCGTGCCGGCCGTCCACTGCCAGCCGTGCTGATTCGAGGCGACGTCGCCGTCGATAAGGCGCCAGAGGAACCACTTCGCACCCCAGCGCCAATCGAGGTGAAGGTGTTTGACGAGGAACGACGCGGTCACCATTCGCGCACGGTTGTGCATCCAGCCTTCAGTGAGCAGCTGGCGCATACCGGCGTCGACCAAGGGGTAGCCCGTCTCACCGCGGGCCCAGCTCTGAAAACGCGCCACCGCGCGATCGTCGGTGTCGACGCGCAGTCG
>PLER01000103.1 GCA_003136495.1 Acidimicrobiaceae bacterium | reverse complement strand
CGACTGCGCGACATCTTGTTGCTCATGCTGGTCGGTGGGTTCATCGCGCTGATCCTTAACCCACTGGTGAACATCCTCCAGCGGTGGAAACTGCCGCGCCGCGGGGCGGCAGTCTTTGTCGTGATGGCCTTTTCGGTCCTCGCCTTTATCGGTCTCGCCGTGGCTTTTGGGTATCCGTTGGTGAACTCCATCACGCACCTCGCGAACTCGTTGCCGAAGATCGTGCGCCAGGCCGAACACAACAAGGGGTGGATCGGTCACCTGCTGCACAAATACCACATCGCCAAGTGGTTGACGAAGAACTCTTCGAAGCTGGTGAGTCTCGCCAAGGGTCTCTCCAAGCCCGCCCTCGCCTTGGGCAAGGGGGCGGCGACGATTCTGCTCTTGCTGGTGACCCTCTTCGCGTTCGTCGTCTTGTTGCTGCTCGAGAGCCCGAAGATTCGCGTGGCGTTGCTCGGCATGATGACGCCGGAGAAGAGCGCGTGGGTCGCTCGAGTCGGCGGCAAGATTTCTAAAGTCGCGCTCGGCTACATGTTGGCCAACTTGACGACCTCACTGATCGCGGGATTCGTCATCTTCGTGACACTGTTCTGTTTGTCGGTGCCCTTCGCGATTCTCTGGGCCCTGTGGGTGGCGCTCGTCGACTTCTTGCCCCAGATCGGCGGGGCGCTCGCGGGCATCCCCACCGTGCTCTTCGCACTAATTCACTCAACGACGGCGGGCATCGTCACGTTGATCGTGTTCATGATTTACACCCAGACTGAGAATCACGTGCTGAATCCGATCATCATGAGTCGAACCGAGAAGATAAACCCACTGACCGTCTTCATCGCCATCCTCGTCGGCGCGGAGATCGGGGCGTGGATCGACGGGATCTTCGGAGGGTTCGTCGCGGTCCTGCTCGCGGTGCCCGTAGCGGCGTCGATGCACGTGCTGTTACGTGAGTTCTGGTACTCGACCCGATCACCCTCAGACCTCGTCACGACGACGTTTCCGGGCGACGTCGATCCACCCCCGGACGCCGAATAACCCTTCACCGTCGTCGATGATCGACACCGACCACCAACTCCCCCCTCCGGTCCTCGAGGCGGCCCTCGCGCGCGCTCGCGCCTTGATCGACGCGTCCGCCACTCCACGCTCGAGGGCCGAGCGCCGTACCCGCGGGCGCCTCCGGCGGCTCTTCGCCGACCCCGACGCCGTGGGGGTGACCATCACCCTCACCGACGAGGTCATGCGGTTCACGTCGGCGCGCAGCGCCGCGCGCGCACTGCGTGCGGCGACGCAGCGAGCCACGGTGAGCGGGTTTGGCGCGGTGAACCTTCTGGGACTTCGCGCCGTGGCGGCGGTGTCGCGCGCGGCGGCGCCGCTCGCCTTGCGAGTTGTGCGTGAGCGAGTCCGCGGTCTGACGGCGAATCTGATCATCGACGACGACGCGGCGACGTTGGCGGCGACCTTCGACGCCCACCGCCGGAAGGGTCTGGCACTCAACGTCAACGTGTTGGGCGAAGCGGTGCTGGGCGAACGCGAAGCCGAGGACCGGCTCGCGCGGGTGCTGACGATGGTGCGCCGCCGCGACGTCGACTACGTCTCGGTCAAACTCTCGGCGATCGTCAGCCAGTTGACGACGATCGACCGCGAGGGATCGCTCACGCGAGTCAGCGAGCGACTCCGTCTCCTCTACCGCGAAGCCCGCGCCGCGGCGACGTTCNNAACGTCCTGAGCGACGTGGAGTTTGGTGACCTCACCGCCGGCGTCGTCTTGCAGGCGTACCTCCCCGAGTCACACGCCGCGCTCGAAGAACTCCTGGCGTTCGCTCGCCGCCGCCACGACGGTGGCGGTGGCGTCATCAAGGTTCGCCTCGTCAAGGGCGCCAACTTGGCCATGGAGGAGGTCGAGTCGGAACTGCACGGGTGGCGTCCCGCGCCCTACGGGTCAAAGCACGACGTCGACGCGAGCTACCTGCGACTCATCGACGTCGCGCTGCGGCCGGAGCACGCCGCGTCCTTACGGGTGGGCGTCGCGAGTCACAACCTCTTCCACGTCGCGTGGGCCCTCGAAGTCGCCGCCGCTCGCGGCGTGCTCGGACAACTGGACGTCGAGATGCTCGAAGGGATGGCGAACGCCGAAGCCGCGGCGCTGGTGGCGCAGGGTCAGCCCGTCCTGCTCTACGCGCCGGTCGCTCGTCGCGACGACTTCGCCTCCGCGGTGGCGTACCTGGTGCGTCGACTCGATGAGAACACGGCGCCGGAGAACTACCTGCGCGCGGCGCTGTTCATCGCTAAGGATCCTCTGGTCTTCGCCGATCAGCGCCAACGCTTCCTCGACGCGCTCGACTCGCGTCACTCGATCAGCCTCGCCAGTCGCCGCGTGGCGCTCGAGCGCTCCGCAGACACCTTCTCGAACGAGCCCGACGGCGACCCCACGAACGTCACCTTCGTCCGTGACGTCGACGAAGCCCTGGCGAGGATTCGCGCGGCGCGCGACGTGGTCATCGACACGCTCGCGCACCTCGAG
The DNA here is from genome assembly GCA_003136495.1 of Acidimicrobiaceae bacterium. GTDB lineage: Bacteria > Actinomycetota > Acidimicrobiia > Acidimicrobiales > RAAP-2 > RAAP-2. The sequence goes on along the minus strand of PLER01000103.1, from coordinate 2,704 downwards.
GTCGAGGGACCCGGCGAGTTTGAAACGGGCCACGATCCCAATGAGGGCGGCGCCGTCTGGTACCGCTACCGAGTCGCTCGAGTAGAAGAGATCGATCAAGCGCTCGAGTTCGCCAGCGCCGGGTTCGCGACCTGGCACCGAATGCCTTTAGAGGAGCGTCGAGCGACGCTGCTTCGTTGCGCCGACGTCATGGGCGCCGCTCGGGCCCGCACGATCGCCGTGATGGCGCGCGACGGGGGCAAGACCGTCGGCGAAGCGGACCCCGAAGTCAGCGAGGGCGTCGACTTCGCGCGGTACTACGCGAGCCACGTGGTCGATGACGCCCGCTCGACGCCCCTCGGCGTCGTCCTCGTGGTGCCCCCGTGGAACTTCCCCTACGCCATTCCGGCCGGCGGGGTCCTCGCGGCGCTGGCGGCGGGAAACGCGGTCATCTTGAAGCCCGCGCCGGAGGCGGTGGCGGTCGCCTTTGAGTTGGTCAGCCAGCTCTGGGACGCGGGCGTCCCCCGCGAGGTGCTCCAGATGGTGCCCACGCGCGACGACGAGGGTGGTCGTCACCTCGTCACCCACGTGGGCGTGAGTGCCGTCGTGCTCACGGGCTCCTTCGAGACGGCCACGCTCTTCACTTCCTGGAAACCAGGGCTACGTCTCTTGGCGGAGACGAGCGGCAAAAACGCGATGGTGATCACCTCCGCCGCGGACGTTGACCTCGCGGTCAAGGACCTCGTGCAGTCGGCCTTCGGTCACGCGGGACAAAAGTGCAGTGCCGCGAGTCTCGCCATCGTCGAACGATCGGTCGCTGAGGATCCGCGCTTTCTCGCGCAACTCGTCGACGCGGTCACGAGTCTCAACGTGGGCGCGGGCTTCGATCTCGGCACGAACGTGGGGCCAATCATCAGGCCGCCCGAACCGGCGTTAGAGCGCGCCCTCACCCAACTCGACGAGGGTGAGTCCTGGCTCGTCGAACCCCGGGTGCTCGACGACGCTCGACTTCGCTGGCGACCCGGCGTGAAGTTCGGCGTTCGACCGGGTTCGTGGAGTCACCTCCACGAATGGTTCGGGCCAGTGCTCGGCGTGATGGTGGCAGAGAGCCTCGATGAAGCCACGAACTGGCAAAACCAGACGCCGTACGGACTCACCGCCGGACTTCACTCGCTCGATCACCGCGAGTGCGAGCAGTGGATTGAGTGCGTTGAAGCGGGCAATCTCTACGTCAATCGCGGCACGACCGGCGCCATCGTTCACCGACAGCCCTTCGGAGGGTGGAAGCGCTCGAGCGTGGGGCCGACCGCCAAGGCCGGTGGGCCGAACTACGTAAACGCGTTGCGCGAGTGGTCGAAGGTCAGCGACCTCGACCCTGCGCTCGCGACGGCGCGTACGTGGTGGGACCAGCACGGTAGCCGCGCTCGCGACGACGGGGGCCTGCACGCGGAGGTGAACGCGTTGCGCTACCGCCGCGAACCCGCGTCGATCGTCGTTCGCATCGACCCGTCGTTTTCGACGTTGGAGCGAGACCTGCTGCGTGGTCTCTTCTCGCTCGGGGGCGTCGCCGCCGAGTTCTCCGCGGAGAGCGCCGTGCCGGGTCTCTTCGACGTGACCTTAGAGTCGATCGACGAGCTGGTCGCCCGAGCGGCCTCGGTGTCCAAGGTGCGCTGGTTGAGCACCGAGGCCGCGCCCACGCTCGCGCTCCTCCCGCAAGGTGTCAGCGTGGATTCCCGACCGCTCGCCCAGGCCGGCGACGTCGAAATGGCCCGCTGGCTACGAGAACAGAGCGTCGCGATCACCAACCACCGCTACGGGAACGCGCACGCCGGGCCCAAACCGCGGTGTCGGGGACTCGGGGAACTGCCGCCTCGCTGACGTCGTGCTCCTAGGCGACGGCGTCCTTGGGCAGGCCCAAGACTCGTTCGGCGATGATGTTGCGCTGCACGACGGAAGTCCCGCCGCCGATGGTGAGCGCTTGGGCGTAGAGGAATCCCCACGACCACGACCGACCCTCTTCACCCGCGACGCCGCCCGGACCACGACCCGCGAGCATGCCCGCACTCCCCGCGAGCCGTTGGGCGAGACCCATGACCTCTTGCCCGTGGTCGTCGGCCAGCGCCTTGCGCAGGGAGGCGTCTGATCCAGACGAGCGTCCCGCGAGGGCGTTGGCGGTGAGGCGAAGTCGAAAGAGCCGAAGGATCTCGCCGTGGGACCACGCACGCACGAGTTCGTCACGCTCGATCGCGCTGAGGTGTTCGGCCTGCCCTCGTACGAGGTCCACGAGGTCCGCCGCGGTCGGTCCTCGACCCCAGAGCACCCCTTCACCCGAGAGTGACACCCGCTCGTTGCCGAGGGTGACCTTGGCGAGTCGCCACCCGTCGTTCACCTCACCCAGCAGGGCGTCCGCCGGGAGTCGCACCTCATCGAGGAAGACCTCGTTGAAGGCGTGATCACCCGTCATGTCGATGAGCGGTCGCACGGTCACGCCCGGTGCCTTCATCGAGCAGATGAAGTACGAGATGCCGTTCTGTGGCGCACCTTCTTTGGAGGTACGAGCGAGCAATATCCCCCACGTCGCGATGTGGGCGTAACTCGTCCAGACCTTCTGACCGGTCACGACCCATTCGTCACCGTCGCGCGTCGCCGTGGTGGTGAGTGAGGCGAGGTCGCTGCCGGCGTTGGGTTCAGAAAAAAGTTGACACCAGAACTCTTCGCCACTGAG
>PLER01000137.1 GCA_003136495.1 Acidimicrobiaceae bacterium | reverse complement strand
TCTGCCGCTGAACTACGCCCGCGCGAATCCCATGGTACCTGGCGTGACGAATACTTGATGAAGGCGATTCCTAGGTCAGTTAAGAGTTTGGGAAAAGCTGCGGGCGGCACCGTGACCTACGACGTCTACTCCAACGACACGTGCTCAGGTTCCCCCTATGTCCTGGGTTGGGTTACGGTCACTAACGGCGTGACAGCAGGTCCAATTTACCAAACCGTTCTGGCCGGTTTTGGCGCTTACTACTACGTGGCCGTGTATGGCGGCGACGCGGATAACGCCGCCGCACAGAGTGATTGCGCCGGCGCACCTCTGACTGTTCTTTAGAGCTCGGCTCGCCAAAGGCGGGTTTGTTCGACACTTCAAATTGCGGTCAGTTGCGGGGATTAGAAGACGCCGCAAGTATTTCTAATTCGAATTGAACTTGCGCCTGCATCGAAAATCAGCCGCCCCGGGGTCGTCAGCAGCCGACGGCGTAATTGATCGCTGCGCAGACTCTGCGCATGACCTCATCATCAACGCGACCGAGTGGCCCCGTGAGAGAACTTTGTAGAACGGTGTGAAGGCCGTCGCAGTTGATGACCGAAGGTTGATTAATGCCTGCGTCGTCGTGTTCGAAATCGACCTCTGCCGCCAGGCCCCTTATTGACGTGGAGATCTCGGCAACGGTTGCGAGAGCCCGCACGTCAATGACTTCCGATCGAGTGAGTAGCAAAACGGGGCGGCGCTTCTGACCGACCTCAGCCAGCCAGATCTCTCCTCGCCTCACGGCTGGCCCCACGCTTCGACCTCTGTCCAAGAGGCGTCAGCGCTTTCTGGATGTTTCTCATATGCGTCTCGGTCTGCCTTCTCAAGGGCAGCGCGAACCGCGTGACTTACTCCTTGGCGAGCCGCCGCCGAGATGTTCACGCCCAACACGCGGGCGCGCTCCGCGAGATCTTCGTCCATGGTGAATGTCGTCCGGATGGATGCTATATAAATATGCTAGCAGAGAATACTAGCATTGGATTTCAATCGGGCCCATACTCAGTCCGAAAGTCAGAAACGCGCGCGAGGATCTTCAGGCTTCGCCTCGAGATCGCCGATGCCATTCGGATCCATCACGTCCTCGAGCGCCTTGGCCAAGACGCGATCTCGGTCCCTTGTCGCGTGTTGGTATCTGAGGGCAGCGTCGGTTGACGCGTGGCCGGCCCTTCGCATTAGTTCCGCTGTCGTCGCGCCGGTGGCGGCAGCGAACGTCAGACCCGTGTGACGCAGATCGTGTAAATGCATATCCGGCCGTCCGATACTCACGCGTGCGCTGTTCCAAGCCCGTTGCAGCACACCCACTGACAGTGGTGGGCCGTTAGGAGAACAGAAGAGGAGCGAGTCCGGCTCTGAGTTTGTATACGACTCCATGTGATCAACAAGGGCTTCCATTACCGGCGCGGATACTGCCAGCGACCTTCGCCCTGCACGAGACTTCGGAGACTTGATTATTGAAGTCCCATTTCGCGAGATGGTGCGGCTCTGCTCAATACGGATTATCGAGTGAAGTGGGTCCACGTCTTTCCGCCTTAAGCCGAGGATTTCGCCTCGCCTCAACTGACACCAGGTCGCTAGGAGAACGACGAGTCGTAAGTGGTCGGGCATGGCGTCGGCGAGCGCCTTCACTTCTGCGACCGTTGCAACAGGTCGCTCGTCAGCGTGCTCGATTCCAGCCCCACGCACCCTGCAAGGGGAGCTCACGATGATGCCGTCCGACACTGCTGTGTTCATGATCGTCGAGAGCAACCGATAGGACTTCGCAGCCGTACTTCGGTGGCGTTGCGCCAACTCAGCGTGCCAACCTCGGACCATTGAGGGCGTCAGGCCCTGAAGTGACGAGTTCCCGAGGGCGGGATAGATGTGATTTTCGAGCAGATATTCATAGAGTTCCTTGGTTCGGATCGCCAAGTTGAAGCGGTGCTCGAGCCAAGGGTCGGCGTAGTTTTTGAGCGAAGTTTTCTCCGTGGGGTTCTTCAATGTCCGCTCCTCACTGCCCAAAGGTCGCTGGGGAACCGCCTTAGAAGGAGTGAATAGGAGTTGTAGCGGAAACTAAAGAGTTGGTGTGCCCGGCGCGAGGCCTGTTTCCGACGTGTCTTGCCCGCTCGCATCGGACGATGAGGTAGGAGGTTGTTCTGAAGTGCCGGGCGTTGACGTCGAAGGAGGCGTTACATCGTTCCCGTGTGCCTCGTTGGTGGGTGGGGGTGAGGACGCGGGCGCACTCCACGGTTCCGGTGACGGCACCGGTTTCACTCCCGGTTTGAGGTGACCAATGCCGGCGCCCAGCAGGATTGAATTGGGAACGCGCAAGATGCCGTCATCCGTCATCACGGTGACGTAGGTCAAGCCAATGCCGAGAACCTTGACGTCCAGAACACCGGTGACGCCCGAGCGGATACGAATGTTGTCGCCCACGACGAACGGTCGGGCAAAGAGCATCACAATTGCCGCAAAGACGTTTCCTAAACTCTGTTGGGCCGCGACGCCGAGGATGATCCCAGCGACACCCGCTCCAATCAATAGGTGATCTAGTGACACGCCGAGCACGGCGAGGAGCGCGATAATCAAGACCACGTAGCCAAGGCCGTAGGTCACCAGTCGAATAGTGGCGCCGGCGCCCTGGTTGGACTGTCGAGTGACAAGTCGACCGATGGCTCGAGACAGATGGACAATGGAGTAGACGCCCGCGATGATCAAGACGACCGCCGCGGCCCAGGCGTCGAGCTTTTGGTCGAGCGACGAGCGCTGGATCTTGCCAAACGCCCTGCCCAGGCCGAGCGCGGCGAGCGCCACCGCGCCCGCAGTTGAACCGAGCAGCCACTCCGTCTTGAGCGTGTGTTTTGCCCCAGAAGGTACGCCTTTACTCACTCAGCCACTGTATAGAGAGGTCACTCCGGCGTTCAATTAGTACCGAAATGGCGAGGATCGGCGGTGTTGTCCGGCCCCTAATGTTGGTCAGAGCGACGACGGAAAGTTTGATGACGACCACCGACAACGAAGTCATACGGACAGAGAACTTGACGAAGTTGTACCCCGGTATGGACGTGGCGGCCGTCGACGGACTGAACCTCACGGTCTTCCAAGGCGAGATCTTCGGACTCCTCGGGCCCAATGGCGCGGGCAAGACGACGACGGCGGGCATTCTCACGACTCGCGTCGTCCCCACGTCGGGACACGCGTTCGTCGCGGGTATTGACGTGCGACAGCACCCCGCGCTCGTGAAACAGGTGTCCGGCATCGTCTCCCAGCAGAACACCCTGGACCGCCAACTCACGGTGTGGGAGAACCTCTACTTCCACGGTCGACTGTTCGGCATCGGCGCGAAGGAGTCGCGTCGGCGGTCCGACGAACTGCTCGAGCGCTTCTCGCTGTCGAAGTGGGCCAAGGCCTCGGTCTACGCACTCTCGGGCGGGATGGCCCAGCGTCTCATGGTCGCTCGCGCGATCTTCCACAACCCCGCGGTGCTGTTCTTAGACGAGCCCACCGCGGGACTCGACCCCCAAAGCCGCTTGGCGCTCTGGGAGATGCTCCAAGAGCTCAACCACTCCGGTCAAACGGTGGTCCTGACGACGCACTACATGGAAGAGGCCGACCAGCTGTGCACGCGAGTGGCGATCATGGACCACGGCAAGGTGCTCGCCCTCGACACGCCCGCCAATCTGAAAAAGAGCACCGGGGCTGACACGATTGTCACGGTCAAGGTTGCGCGCGACGGCGAGCGGCTCGCGCGAGCGCTCGGCGACGAACTCAGCGGTGTAATGGCGACACGGGTCGTCGACAACGTGGTGACCCTCCAGGTCGAAGGGGCCGACCGCCTGGTGCCCCGAGTAGTGAATGTCGCTGAGGGTATCAACATCGAGATCATCGACCTCGCGGTCGCCGAGCCGAGTCTCGAGACGGTCTTCATCAATCTCACCGGCAAGGAGTTGCGAGAGGTATGACGACCGACACGATTGTGACCTCTCCCACCCGCTCGGTGTTCGAAGCGAGTCGTACCGCCCTCGGCGCGCTGATCCTTCGTGACCTCGTGGTACTGCGCAAGACGTTTCGAGAGTTCGTGTTACGAACCCTCATACAGCCCTTCCTTCTCTGCTTCGTGTTCCTCTTCGTGTTTCCGAAGATCGGCCAAGCCGTGGGTGGCGGCGGCACCGCCGCGTCCATCGCCTTCGCGACGGTGCTGGTGCCCGGGGTCGTCGGGATCACCATCATGTTCCAGGGCGTGCAGTCGATCGCCCTCACCATGGCCCAGGAGTTCGGCTTCACGCGCGAGATCGAAGACCGCGTCCAGGCGCCGTGTCCGATCTGGCTCGTGGCGATCTCGAAGGTCCTCTCGGGCGCCGCCCAGGGTCTCATCGCCGCGGCGATCGTCTTTCCGATCGCGTCGGTCGTGCACGCCGCCGGAGTCAAAGCCGACGTCTCCCTGCATTGGCTCATCATCTTGACGCTGGTGCCACTCGCTTGCGTGACGATGGCCGGCCTGGGGTTGATCCTCGGCACGTCCTTCGAGCCGCGCAACATCGGACTCATGTTCGGTTTCATCATCTTGCCCATCACGTTCCTCGGTGGTACGTACTATCCCTGGACGCACCTGGCGCCGGTGAAGATCGGGGGATTCCACTGGCTCCAGACGCTGGTGTTGATCAATCCCCTGGTCTACGTGAATGAGGGGATGCGCGCCGCCTTCACGAACGCGCCCCACATGCACCTCTACGTGGTCTATCCCGTGATGATCGGTTTCTGCGTGGCGTTCTTATCGTTGGGGCTTCGAAACTTCCGGCGCCGGGTGCTGTCCTAGCGCTTGCCGCTCGCTGGGCCATCCGGTCGAATCAGGTGAAACGAGTATCGTGACCTCTTAATGGTGCTCTCGGATCGGTCCATCAAAGAGGCGCTCGCCATAGGCCGACTGATCATCGAACCCCTGGGCGAGGACTGCATTCAGCCCTCATCAGTGGACGTCCACGTCGATCAGTACTTCCGCGTCTTTCGCAACCACTCCCAGCGCGTCATCGACGTGCGCGAGGCCCAAGAGGACCTGACCGAGCTCATTGACGTCGGAGCAGAACAGCCGATGATCCTGCACCCCGGTGAGTTCATGTTGGGCTCCACCACCGAGCGCATCGCGATCCCCGACGACATCGTGGGGCGACTCGACGGCAAGAGCTCGCTGGGTCGCCTCGGCCTGGTGATTCACTCAACCGCGGGGTTCATCGACGCCGGCTGGGACGGGCACATCACGTTGGAACTCTCGAACGTGGCGAATCTGCCCATCACGCTCTACCCGGGCATGAAGATCGGTCAGATCAGCTTCTTCGAGATGACGACGTCAGCCGATCGCCCCTACGGCTCGTCGGGACTGGGATCCAAGTACCGCGGACAACGCGGTCCCACGCCGAGCAAGTACTCCGAGAACTTCAAGAAGTCATGACCCTTGCGCACAAAGGAGCAGCGTGTTAGCCCGCATCATCATTGGACTGGCCATAACGATTGTCGGATTCGGCCTCGCGGGCCGACGGTTCTACTGGCTCTCCACGCTGATTCGCAGCGGCCAGCCCGCGCCACGGCGTTGGAGCGGTTTTCGCAGGGTCTCCGACGCTGAGTTAGTTGAGGTCGCGGGCCAGCGCAAGTTGCTCAAGTGGACGGTGCCGGGACTCGCGCACTTCTTCACGATGTGGGGCTTCACCGTGTTGTTGACGACGATCCTGGAGGCCTACGGCGCGCTCTTCGACCGCAACTTCCACATCCCCTGGATTGGGACAGACAACTGGCTCGCCTTCGTCGAGGACTTCTTCGCAACCGCAGTGCTGGTCTCGCTCGTCGTCTTCTCGATTATCCGACTGAAGAACGCCCCGTCAAAGAAGGATCGTCAGAGTCGCTTCTATGGGAGCCACACCGAGGCCGCGTGGTTGGTCCTCGCGATGATCGCGTCGGTGATCGTGACGCTCTTGCTCTACCGCGCCGCTCAGATCAACACGGGGCACTTCCCCTTCACGCACCTTCGTGGCGGTTACGTATTCTCGGGCTCGCTGACCTCGTTCTACGCGGCCCACGCCTCCTCGTGGGCCTTCGCCTCGAAGCTCGTCGCGAGTTGGCTCGCCCCGCTCGGTTACGGCGTGAACAGCGTGCTCGAAGCGGTGTTCTTGTTGCTGAACGTGGCGGTGATCTCCGGCTTCATCGTCTTCGTCGCCTACTCCAAGCACCTGCACATCTTCTTGGCGCCCATCAACGTCGGTGTGTCGCGCCGTCCGCGAGCGCTCGGAGGGCTCGACAAGACCCCCAACATGGACATGGAACAAGTCACCGAGGACACGGTTTTCGGCGCCGGCCACATCGAGGACTTCACCTGGAAGCAGATGCTGGACTTGGCGACGTGCACTGAGTGTGGACGTTGCCAGAGCGTGTGCCCGGCGTGGACGACGGGCAAGCCGCTCAGTCCGAAGCTGCTCATCATGGGTCTGCGCGACAACATGTTCGCCTCGGCTAATCGCCTCATCTCGGGCGAGAGCGACGGCGACGTCGCGACGTTGGTGCCGACGACCATTGACCCCGACGTGCTCTGGTCCTGCACCACGTGTGGCAGTTGCGTCGAGCAGTGCCCGGTCGACATCGAACACATCGACGCCATCATCGACATGCGACGCTACGAGGTGTTGATGGAGTCGCGCTTCCCGTCTGAGGCCAGTCTCTTGCTGCGCAACCTAGAAAATCAAGGCGATCCGTGGGGCCTCGGATCATCCAAGCGCACCGAATGGCTGGGCGCGCTGGACTTCGAGGTGCCGGTCTTCGATGGCGTGATCCCCGAGGACATCGAGTACCTCTACTGGGTGGGCTGCGCTGGCGCACTCGACGAACGTGGACGAAAGCAGATCGAGTCAGTTGCGCGCATGCTCCACCGCGCCGGGGTGACGTTCGGCATCCTCGGTCCAAAGGAGTCCTGCACCGGGGACCCGGCGAGGCGCATGGGCAACGAGTACCTCTTCCAAGAGATGGCCAAGGCGAATATCGCGACGCTGGACGACGCGGGGGCCAAGAAGATCGTCGCTAGCTGTCCGCACTGCTTTAACACGATGAAAAATGAGTACCCCGCCCTCGGTGGCAACTACGAGGTCATCCATCACGCCGAGCTCCTCAGTCACCTCGTCGCGTCGGGCAAGCTCGTGCCCGGGGTCTCCTATACCGGCACCGTCACCTACCACGACCCGTGCTACCTCGGTCGACACAACCGTGTCTTCGACGAGCCGCGCGACGTGCTCGACGCGATCCCCGGTCTCACCAAGGTCGAGATGGGGCGCTGTCGCGAACGCGGCTTCTGCTGCGGCGCGGGTGGTGCGCGAATGTGGATGGAAGAGACGATCGGCAAGCGCGTCAACATGGACCGGACCGAAGAAGCGCTCGGCACCGGGGCCGACGTCATCTCGACGGCCTGTCCGTTCTGCATGATCATGCTCGACGACGCCGTCAAGGCCAGCGGGCGCGGCGATGATGTGAGCGTGCTCGACATCGCTCAAGTTGTGGAGCGGTCCCTACGCTAGGTAGATGACCCATTCACATACAACGCTGTCGGGGCACGCCAGGTTGTGGGGCGCACCCGCGCTCGCCGGACTTATCACGGCACTCACGATGTTCGCTCCGATATCGGCGGGCGCCGCGACGCCGACCGCCCGGTCGTTGGTCGAACGAGCGCTCGCCGACGCGAAGGCGTCGAGATGGGTGCACGAGACCGTGGACATCTATCACGGCGGTGTCGTCATCGAGAGTTCCCACGACGTCATTGGAGTGTCGGGCGGTGAGCAGGAGTCGATCCTCTCCAATGGGGGAACGTCAGAACTCCTCGCCCTCGACGCCATGAAGACGCTCTACGTGCTCGCCGACGCGGCCGCGTTGACCACGACCTATTCGATGTCGAGCGTCGACGCGACCACGTTTTCCAATCAGTGGCTCGAACTCACGCCCTCTTCGTCCATCTACGACTCGGTCGCCTTCGCCACCACCCTCGCGTCGGACTTCTCTCAAGTGCGCTTCGCCGGTCGTCTCCACCTGGGCGGTGAAGGAGTCGTCGCGGGCAAGCGAGTTCGCGTGATCGCGGGCAACGTTCCGGCGATCGACGGCGCCCCGAGCTTTAAGGGGACGCTGGACGTGACGGCGAACGGGAGGGCACTCCCGGTCCGGTTTCACGAGATTCACGGTTCGACGGTCATCGTCGTCACCTGGAGCAAGTGGGGTCACGGCACGAGCCTGACGGCCCCCACGGGAGCGGTCGCGTACCCCACTTCGTGAGGGCCCGTTGGGCGGCCGTTGTTCACACGCCTGAAACACACCGCTAACGATTATGAAATTCTTACTTGCCACACTGATTTCAACATCCGAGGTCAGCGCTGCCCTCTCTTAGTTGAAAGGGAGTGGTCGTGCAATTTGCCGCGAACTATATTCCGTATCCCCATTGGCTAGTCCCGGCGGACAACACGTGGCAGCTCGTCGCCGCGACGCTCGTCGGACTCATGAGCCTGCCCGGACTCGCCGTTCTCTACGGTGGTTTGGTACGTAAGAAGTGGATCGTGAACACCATGTTCATGTGCTTCGCGGGCTTCTCGGTCACGCTGATCGTGTGGATGCTCTGGGGCTACAACATGGCCTTTGGTCCGCTGTCGCACTTTGGTTCGACGGGTTCGTTCTGGAGCGGCTTCGTTGGTCACTTCGAGCCGCTGGGTACCGCGGGTTCAGAACAGGGACAGGCGGTCTCGGGCGCGAACACGCTGATTCCGTTCCACTTCCCGACCGCGACGCTGACCTACTTCCAGTTCGTCTTCGCCGCGATTACGCCACTGCTCTTCCTGGGTGGCCTCGTCGGTCGTCTGAAGTTCAAGGCCTGGTTGCTCATCGTGCCGCTGTGGATCACGATGGTCTACTGCATCAACGCGGCACTCCTCTGGGGTGGTGGCTTCTTCTCCCAAAAGGGTGCGGTCGACTACTCGGGTGGCTACGTCATCCACCTCTCCGCCGGTGTCGCGTCCTTCGTCGGTGCCTGGATGCTCGGGCCCCGTCGTTGGCAGGACAAGGAGAACGCCTTCCCCAGCAACTTGATGATGGTGGCGGTCGGTGCGGGAATCCTCTGGCTCGGCTGGAACGGGTTCAACGGTGGTGACCCCTTCTACGCGGGGGCCGACGCCGCGTCAGCGGTCCTCAACACCAACGTCGCTACGGCGGCGGCGCTCCTGACCTGGATGTTCTGGGACATGTTCCTTTCCAAGTCGAAGAAACCGACGTTCTTAGGAGCGATCAACGGCATGATCTGTGGTCTGGTGGCGATCACCCCGAGCGCCGGTTGGGTGAACGGCATGGGCGCGATCTACGTCGGCGTCATCGCCTCCTCGGTCGTGTGGTTCGCCTGGACCTACCTCTCGAAGTGCCGTCCCTTCTCCAAGGTCGACGACGCCCTCGGCGTGGTCTACACCCACGGCTTCGCCGGTCTGACCGGTGGTCTGTTGGTGGGCATCTTGGCCGACCCGAACATGGTGGAGTACGGCACTCCCGGTAAGGCCTTCAACGCCGCGGGCAACATTCACGTCGACGGCTGGTTCTACGGCCACTCCTTCCACCAGCTGTGGGAACAGTTCCTGGCGGCGGTGTGGATTATCTGCTGGACGGCCTTTGGGACCTTCGTGGTCTTCACGGTGGTTAAGTTCGTACTCGGCGGACTACGAGAGTCCGAAGAGACACTGCGTGAGGGTGACCTCGCGATCCACGAGGAAGAAGCATTCCCCGAGCCCACCTTCGGTGAGCCCGTGGGTACCCCCAGCCACACCCACGCAGACAACGTCTAAGGAGAGAAGAGCATGAAGTTAGTTACCGCAGTCGTCAAGCCCTTCAAGCTCGACGAAGTCAAAGAAGCCGTGAAGCAAGCGGGCATCACCGGTCTGACCGTGAGTCAGGCAAGGGGCTTCGGCCACACCGGGGGGCACGTGGAGGTCTTCCGCGGCAAGGAGTACCTGTTCGACTTCGTCGACAAGCTCCAGATCGAGATCATCTGCACCGACGAACAGGTCGAGGCATTGATCGAGGCAATTGTGAATGCCGCGCGCACCGACACCGTCGGTGACGGCATGGCCTGGGTGACCGACGTCGAGCACGTCGTGCGCATCCGTACCAACGAACGAGGGCCCGACGCCCTGTAGTTAGCTCAACCGGCCTGGCGTGCGACAGCCTCGGCGGCCCTCGTGGCGGCCTCAGGGTCGCCGAGGTAGTTCGCCGCCAGGACGGTGAGTTGTGCATCGAGACGTAACCGGTAGGGGATACCCGTCGGGATCTCGATCTCGGTGATCTCTTCCTCGCTGATGTTCTCTAACACCATGCGCAGCGCCCTCAGTGAGTTACCGTGCGCGACGATGATGACCGCACCGCCGCGGACGCCTTCGGACTTGAGGTCCTCGGCGACCACGTCACGGAAGTAGGGCGTGACCCTCGCGACGACGTCCTTCAAACACTCCGAGCGCGGGATGAGGTCCTTCGAGACGTCGCGGTAGCGCGGGTCCCCGTCGCTGGCGCGCGGGTCCCCGAGCGGGAGGCGCGGCGGGGCCACGTCGTAGGAGCGGCGCCAGAGCTTCACCTGGTCGAGGCCGAACTCCTCGGCGGTCTCCTTCTTGTCCTTACCGGTCAGGTCCCCGTAGTGGCGCTCGTTCAGCCGCCAACTGCGTCGCACGCCCAACCAGGAACGGTTCGCTTCGTGCAACGCGATCTCGGCCGTGCGGATGGCGCGGGTGAGGACCGAGGTGTGCAGCACCCGCAGGTCCAAGTCGGCTTCGGCGGCGAGGAGTCGACCGGCGGTGGCGGCTTCGACCTCGCCCTCGGGGGAGAGGTCGACGTCCTGCCACCCGGTGAAGAGGTTCAGGTCGTTCCACCGCGAGCGTCCGTGGCGCAGCAATATCAGGTCGGGCACCGGCCAATGGTAGCCCTGGGGCTTAAATCGGCTCAGGTCGCCCCGTCTCGCGGCAGGGTGCGGTCAGTGAATCCTTACTTAATACTTATCTTGTAATTGTTCTTGACAAGAGAAGACTCAACTCTGTACTATGGAGGAAGAGAAATCCGCGGTACCGGAACGACCGGTGTGGCGGAGCGAACAAGGAGTTTTCATGGCAAAGGCAGTCGGTATCGACCTCGGTACCACGAACTCGGTGGTCAGCGTGTTGGAGGCGGGCGAGCCCGTCGTGATTCCCAACGCCGAGGGCAGCCGGACCACACCGTCGGTGGTGGGGTTCTCTAAGACCGGCGAGGTCCTCGTCGGCGAGGTGGCCAAGCGCCAGGCGATCACCAACCCCGACCGTACGATTCGATCGGTGAAGCGCCACATGGGCGAGAACTGGACCGTGGACATCGACGGCACCAAGTACACCGCCCAGGAGATCTCGGCGCGCATCCTCCAGAAGCTCAAGCGCGACGCCGAGGCCTACTTAGGCGACAGCGTGAACCAGGCCGTCATCACGGTGCCGGCCTACTTCAACGACGCCCAGCGCACCGCGACCAAGGAAGCCGGCCAGATCGCCGGACTCGAGGTGTTGCGCATCGTCAACGAGCCGACCGCGGCGGCCCTCGCCTACGGCCTCGACAAGGGTCCGGCCGAGCAGACCGTGTTGGTCTTCGACCTCGGTGGGGGGACCTTTGACGTCTCGGTCCT
>PLER01000075.1 GCA_003136495.1 Acidimicrobiaceae bacterium | reverse complement strand
GAACTGCCCGTGGGCGACCCCGGGACGGCCGAGACGCGCTCCCCCGCGCGCTATCTGGCCTGGCTCGCGAACCGGCAACGCTTACAGCTGACGCTCAACGCGCTCTTCGGCATTGGGTGGATGGTCGCCCAGGCGCTGGTGTGGGCCGCCGTCGGGGCCGCGATCGACCACGGCGTCGAAGGTCATCACGAGGGTCAACTCGTCAAGTGGGTGGTCGTCGTGATGGTGCTCGGTCTCATCCAGGCCATCTGCGGTTCACTGCGTCACCAACTCGCGGTGATGAACTGGATGGGCGCGGCCTACCGCACCATCCAAGTCATCGGTCGACAGCTGAGCGTCAGCGGATCGGCCATGACCGAGGAGATCCCGAGCGGCGACATCGTCAACACCGTCGCCGCCGACGCCCCGCGCATCGGCAGCGTGTACGACAGCTTCGCTCGCTTCTCCGGTGCCGTGGTCGCCTGGATCGTGGTGTCGGTCATCTTGCTCTCGACGTCCGTGCAACTCGGACTGATCGTGCTGCTCGGCGTCCCGATTCTCGGTTCGTTGACGGTGCCGCTGATGGGCCCACTCCACCGCACCCAAGCGGCCCAACGCGAGGCCGCGGGACGACTCGCCGCGCTCGGCTCCGACACCGTCGCGGGTCTGCGCATCTTGCGCGGGGTCGGCGGCGAAGAGGTCTTCCTCGACAACTACCGTCGCCAGAGCCAAGTGGTGCGCGCCGCCGGGACGCGTATCGCCTCGCCCCAGGCGGGGCTCGAATCCGGTCAGGTCCTCCTCCCGGCGGTCCTGACCGCGCTCGTGACGTTCTTCGGTGCCCGCGACGTGATGAACGGCACGCTGCAGCCGGGCCAGTTGGTAGCGTTCTTCGGGTACGCGTCGTTCTTGACGACACCGCTGCGCACCGCGATCGACTACGTCATCATGTCCACGCGCGCCTACGTCGGCGCCGGACGGGTGCTGCGTATCCTGGCGGTGCACCCGCTCGTCACCGACCCCGCGACGCCCCTCGCGTGGCCCCTTCACATCACGCGACTCGAGGACCGCGCGAGCGGCCTCGTGCTCGAACGAGGCGCCTTCGCGGCGCTGGTGACCGAGACGCCCGACGACGCCACGCGCCTGGTCGATCGGCTCGGCCGCTACGTCGCCGACACCGACGGTGTCTTGTTGAACGGTGTGGCCATCGACGCCTACGCGCTGAGTGACCTGCGCACCCACGTGGTCATCAGTGAGATCGAACCGCGACTCTTCTCGGGCGAACTGCGCTACGAACTCGTACCCCACGGACTGGTCGAGGACGCGCGCATCCTCGAGGTACTCACCGCGACGAGTGCCCTCGACGTCCTGGACGCGCTGGACGAGGGCCTCGCCACCACCATCGAAGAGCGCGGCCGGGGATTTTCCGGCGGGCAGCGTCAACGTCTCAACCTCGCCCGGGCCATCTTGAGTGACGCCGAGGTGCTCGTCCTCGTCGAACCCACCTCGGCCGTCGACACGCACACCGAAGGCCGCATTGCCGCTCGCCTGGGTGAGGTGCGTGCGGGCCACACCACGCTGGTTGCGACCACCAGTCCCTTGATGCTCGAGCGGGTCGGGGAGGTCTTCTTCGTCATCGAGGACCGCGTGGTCGATCGCGGGACCCACGACGAGTTGGTGGCGCGTTCGCCCCGCTACCGCCAGATCGTGTTGCGAGAGGACACCTAGTGCAGCTCCCCGTCGCCAGCACCCCGGTCGTCGCGACCTACGCACGCGCCCTCGTGCGCCAGCACCGCCGCGCGCTCGCGCGCATGCTCTCCCTCTACGCCCTGGCGGCCGTGATGGCGCTCATCCCCGCGTGGGTGATCGGTGAGATCACCAACTTCGCGTCCGACCACCAACTCACCTCGGCGCGCATCGAGCTCTACGTGGCCGTCCTCGCGGCGTCCTCGCTGGGCTGTGCGCTGTTGACCTTCTTCGCGCGACGACGCAGTTACGTCTTGGGTGAGACGGTGTTTGCGCAACTGCGAGAGGAGTTCCTCGGCAGCGTGCTCGCTTTGCCGCTCGTCGAAGTGGAGCGTGCCGGCACGGGTGATCTCCTCTCGCGCACGACTAACGACATGGAGTCGCTCTCGCGTACGGTGCGCTTCGCCATGCCCGAGTGGCTCGTCGCCATCCTCCAAGCAGTCCTCACCTTTGGCGCGATGCTGCTCGTGAGTCCACTGGCCAGTGTCGCGAGCCTGATCTCCATCCCGTTCCTCTTCTTCTCGACGCGCTACTACCTGCGCTACGCCACCCCGGGCTACCGTCGAGAGCGCATCAGCTACGCCACGACCTCGGGATCGGTGGCCGAGACCGCCGAAGGCGCGCGCACCGTCGACGCGTACCGCCTCGGTGAGCGCCAAGCCCAGCGCATCGAGGAGAACGTGCGCGAGTCCTTCTATTCAGAGATGTACACGCTCTTGATGCGCATGGTGTGGTTCCCGACCGTCGAAGGGGCCTTCGCACTGGCCGTCGCCGCGACACTTCTGTGGAGCGGGTGGCTCGCGATCAACGGCCACGTGAGCATCGGCGCCGCGACCACGGTGACGCTCTACGTGGTGCAGATCAATGACCCGCTGGACCGCATCGTGTCGTGGCTTGACGAGATCCAGATCGGCCAAACCTCCCTCGCCCGCCTCGTCGGCGTGTCGGTGGTGAAGGACGACCGCCCGACGGAGGGCCCCGAGCCGACGAGTGAGACCATCACGCTCGAGGACGTCCACTACGCCTACCGCGCGGGTCACGACGTCTTAAAGGGCGTGTCGTTGACGATTCGACCCGGCGAACGTCTGGCGATCGTCGGTCCCTCGGGCGCCGGTAAGTCCACCATCGGTCGACTGCTCGCGGGCATCGACGCACCGCGCAGCGGTTCGGTGCGCGTGGGTGAGGTCGAGCTGTCCCAGATGCCACTCGCCGACCTGCGCCGACACGTCGCCCTGGTCACCCAAGAACACCACATCTTCATCGGCACCGTGCGCGAGAACCTGGCCCTCGCCCGACCCGAAGCGACCGACGAACAGATCACCGCCGCGCTCGCCGCCGTCGACGCGCTGGAGTGGGTCTCGCTCCTGCCCGGTGGCCTCCTCAGCGAACTCGGCACCACCGGGACGCCCCTCACCCCCGCTCAGGCCCAGCAGCTCGCGCTCGCGCGGCTGGTCTTGAGCGACCCGCACACCCTGGTGCTCGACGAGGCGACGGCCCTCCTCGACCCGCGCGCCGCGCGACACCTCGAACGTTCCCTGCACGCCGTGCTCGACGGCCGCACCGTCATCGCGATCGCCCACCGCCTGCACACCGCGCACGACGCTGATCGCGTCTGCGTGGTCGTCGACGGGGCCGTGGCGGAACTCGGCACCCACGAGGAGCTCGTCGCGATGGACGGCGAGTACGCCGCGCTGTGGCGCAGCTGGCGTAACGAAAAGCCGACCGCCTCGTAGGCTTTCGCGGTGGCCGAGTATCTGCGCAGTGACGAGATACCGGCCTGCGTACACCGCGTCGCGCTGAGCCGCGGCGCACCCTTTGAGTACGTGGCGCCACCCGAGACCCCCGAGATGGGCCGGCGTCGGCGCGGCGCGATCGAACACCGCGTCGCCACGCTCGAGGCACTGGGGGCCCTCCACCCCGACGCCGCGACCCCGCGGTCGGTGCCCGACACGACAACCGCGATGCGAGAGGGCGCCGAGCTCATCTTCGGCCCGCGACTGGCCCGCGACGACGCGGGTCTTCGTCTCGCGACCGTCCAGGGACTCGTACGCGTTGGCCGGGTGGACGAGCGCTTCACCTACGCGCCGGTCTTGATCAAGAACCACGAGGTCATCGAAGTCGCCACCACCCGCCGCGTGCTCGAGGGCGCGCTCGATCGACTCCGGCCGAGCGACGCGACCTACCTCGACGGCGTCGGACCGCGCTCGAGCATCTCCATGACCCGCAGCGGGCTCGCCCTGGCCCACGCCACGCGCGTGTTGGCGGCGCTCGGACACGGTGATGATCGCGCGCGCGGGGCGGTCATCGACCGCCAGCGCCGACTCTGGTGGTTCGAACTCGCCGGCGAGGGACACCCACGTTTTAACCTCGCCACGTACCAACGTCTCTACGACGAGCGCCGTCACGTCCTCGAGGGACATAGCGCGTGGGCGCGCGGCGCGGCCGCGTTTCCGACCGCCCCGTACTGGCACCGCGACTGTCCCGAGTGCCCCTACGCCGCCTACTGCGAAGAGCAGCTCGAGTCACGCGACGACGTCTCGCTCGTGCGCTTCACCTCCTTCGACCAACAGCTCCTACTTCGAGAACACGGCGTGACGACCCGCGCGCTCTTGGCGCGCCTCGACCCCGAGCGGGCCCGTCGCGCGCGGCACCGCGCGCTCAACCCCCTCGAGTCCTTTGAGCCCGAAGACGTCCTGGGGCGGCGCATCGACAAGCTCGACGACTTGATCTACCGCGCTCGCGCGCACGAACGCGGGACGTCGCTGCGCGTCCTCGAGGTCACAGATATCGGTTGCCCGACCGCGGACGTCGAGGTCGACGTCGACATGGAGAGCTACGAAGACACGACGTATCTCTGGGGCGCGTCGGTGAGCGTGAACGTCGCCACCACCGGTGTCGAACCGGGGTATCGCGCCTTCGTCGAATGGGGCGAACTCAACGCCCACTCCGAAGCGGCGATCTTCCAAAGGTTCTGGTGGTGGCTGGGCGAAGTGCGCGCCGCCTGCGCGGCCGAGGGTCGCACGTTCGCCGCGTACTGCTTTTGGGCCCAGGCCGAAGACGGCGCGATGAACCGCGCCGTCGATCCCCCGCTCGAGGGTGGCCCCACCAGTGAGGAACTGGTGGCCTTTCGTCTCGCCACCCCCGCCCAGTGGATCGACCTGCACGACGTGGCGAAACGTCAACTCCAGACCGAAGGCCCACTGGGCCTGAAGCAACTCGCGATGGCGGCGGGATTTCGTTGGCGCGACGTCAACCCGAGTGGCGAGGCGTCGATTCTCTGGTACGAAGAAGCCACGGGCCACGACGAGGACGTCGCCCGAGCCGCTCGCGAACGGCTCGTGGCCTACAACGAGGACGACTGTCGAGCGACCAAAGCGCTGCGCGACTGGCTCAACGGCTCCGCGCGCACGCTCGCGCATCGCGACGACCCCCTCTAGGTTCGAGGGCAGTCATTAGCATTAATCGGTGACCCCCGAACCCCCATCGCGCGTCGCCGACCCGTCGTACCAGCGCAGCGCCCGGGTACTCGGCGTGCTCTCGAGCGTCGCGGTCCTCGCCATCGCGGCGCTGTGCGCCCTCGCGATCAACGACCTGGTGCACGACGACGTCACCCTCGGGGTCGTACTGCTCTTGAGCGTCGTCGCGCTTCGCTGGGCACTGTCGAGTGGGTTAGAGGAGTGGGGCGCGACGACCGCCGAGCGGCTACGAGCTCATTGGCGCGAGGTGGTCGTGGCACACCTGGCGCTGCCGCGACGCCCGGGCGAAAGTTCCCGGGGCGACCTCGCGCTCGCCATCGAACAGGCGTCGTTCGCACCGTCGATGGAACGCCTGGCCGCCAGCGCGGCGACGGCGCTGCTCGGCGTGGTGGTCGTCTTTCTCGCCGCCGGCTGGTTGCCCTTCGTCATCACCGTGGCCCTGGTCGCGCTCGCGGCACCGCTCTATCGACGAGCCGGTCGTCGCAGCGAGGAGCGCGCCCGAGAGTACCAAGAGCGACGCGCGCGCCTCGAGGTGCGCCAACTCGAAGTACTCCAACACGCCCCGGAGTTGCGAGCCCTGGGGGCCGTTGAGTTCGGCGCAACGGAGATCGCCGCACTCTCGGACAACGAGCACGTGCTCGCGTTGCGGGCAATTCGTGTGGCTCTCGAGTCCTCGTTGGTCACCGAATTCTTGAGCGGGGTGAGCATCGGTCTGGTGGCGATGGTCGTGGGCTTCGGTCTGCTCGGTGGGCGCGTGAGCCTGCTGCGTGCACTGATCGCGGTGCTGGTGACGAGTGAACTCTTCGTCCAGGTACGACGCTTCGGCGTGGAGTTCCACCGACGCGACGACGCCGAAGGGGCCCGCGCACGACTTTCCGACCTCGTCGTGGCGTCCCCCGCGTCGTCGGGCACCGGGCTAGTGAGTGCGCGCGAGCTCGTCACCGAGGCGAACGCACACCCCGTGAACCTCGTGGTGCGAGCGCGCGCGCGGGTGCTGGTCACCGGCGCGTCGGGCGCGGGAAAGACCACACTGCTCCAGACCTTGGTCGGGTGGCGCCACGCGCGTTCGGGCAGCGCCGAGCGCACGAACGCGCCCATTGGCTACGTTGGCGCGGAGAGCGCGTTGGTGTCGGGCACGCTGCGCGAGAACCTCTCCCTGGGGGTCGCGATCGATGACGAGGTCCTCTTCGCCCGCCTCAGGTCCCTCGGACTCGACGGAGAACGGTTCCGTGACCTGGACGCGTCGCTCCTCGACGCGGGCCGAGGCTTGAGCGCCGGCGAGCGGGTGCGCGTGCTCCTCGCGCGCGCGGTGCTCGCCGGGGCGCCCCTGCTGGTGCTCGACGACCTGGCCGGGGTACTCGATGAGGAGTCGCGGGGCCAGGTCCGCGACGTACTGGGCGACCTCGTTGACGTGGCCATCATCGAGGCGACCGTCGACACGCCGTTGCTCCAGGACGTCACCGAGCGACTCGAGCTGCGAGCGTGAACGACGACGTCGCCCGACTGCGGCGCTGGCTCGCGCGGGCGCAACCCCCGCGCGCGGAGTTCGCGCGCGCGCTCATTGCCGGATTCGTCGCGACCGCGATCAACGTCGCGTTGCTCATCGGTGCCGTTGCCCTGTTGGTCGACAGCGCGACGCGCCCCGGACTCCGCGCGGTCGCGGTGGCACTGGTGGTGATTGAGCTCTTCGCCTTCCTGCGCTCGCCGCTTCGCTACGTGGAACGACTCTCGGCGCACCGCCTCGGCTACGCCGCCGTCACGCACTGGCGGCGCTGGCTGGTGGTGGTGGTGGGTCAACTCGACTACTCGAGCTGGCGCCGACACGCCAGCGGCGACCTCCTCGAGCGCGCCCTCGCCGATACCGATCAACTCCAAGACCTCTGGCTCCGCTTCGTGGTCCCGTCCCTCGACACGCTGGCGGTCATGGTGCTGGGTGACGTGGTGGTGGCGCTCTTGCCGCCCCACGGGCACTGGTGGGACTACGCGGTCGTGCTCTTCGTCTCCCAACTCATGGCCGTGGTGGCTCTCGTCAAGTTGGCGTCGATGGAACTGAGCGACGACCGAGCGCTGCGCGCGGCGCGGGGCCACTACCGCGCGGAACTCGTTGAGCTCAGTGGCGCGGTCCCGTCGATGGCCCTACTGGGTCGCGTGTCCCTCGCGACGAGTCGACTCGCCGACGCCACGTACCAGCTGCAGCGTTGCGAAGGTCGCCTGCGACGGCGACGGCGCGCCGCGAGTGCGCTCGTGGTGGTAGCGAGCCTGGTGGCGTTGGCGGGCGTCGCCCAACACCCCCACACCTCGCCCGTCTGGCTCGTCGTCGCCGCGGTCATCGGACTGGCGACCTACGACGCGCTGGGCGCGTTGCGCGCGGCGCTCGCCGCCGCCGTCGAGGTGAACGGCGGCGGCGAGCGACTCGAAGCGATCTCCGGGGGCGTCGCGGCGCGAAGCGCGTCGTGGCCGCTCGGCCACGCGTTGCGCCTCGAACACGTCGACGTCACAGAAGACGGTCGGGAGCTCGTGCGCGACGCGTCCTTGCGCATCGAGCCCGGACAACACGTGGCGCTCGTGGGCCAGTCCGGGGTGGGAAAGTCGACGCTGCTGCGCGCGTTGGCCGGTCTCGACGACGTCGCCGGGGGCGCGGTGTACGTGGACGAGGTGGCGGTGCGCGCGCTAGAGGAGTCGCAGCTGCGAACGCACCTCGCCTACGTGGTGAGCGAACCGGGCTTCACCCGGGGCTACGCGCTCGACGTGCTCACGCTCGGTCGACAGGGTGCGCGCGACGCGCTCGAGGACCTAGCGAGCCTGGGCCTCACCACTGAGCGGACCACGAGATTCGACGCCCTCTCCCGCGGGGAGGAGGCCCGCGTCGCGCTGGCCCGAGCGATCTTCACCGCGCCGTCGATCGTCCTGCTCGACGAGCCCACCGCCGGGTTAGGGCGCGAGGAGACCCGCGCGGTGCTGGACCTGCTCGAGAACACGGGGGCCACCGTCGTCGTGGCCACCCACGATCGACAGGTCATCGAGTGGGCCGACGTGCGTCGTGGAGCTTCGCGCGGGCGAACTCCGCCTCGGTTAGACGTTGACGTTCAACATCCCCTGGGCGTGGTAGCGCTCGCCTTCGACGGCGCTCACGCGGCACCGCCGCCTCGAGGGCCTCGACGTCGTCGTCGCTCAAGGTGATCGACGCCGCGGCGATGTTCTCACGCAGCCACCGGTTCGCCGCTTGGTGCCGGGAATTGGCACGACGTCGTCGCCGCGCGTGAGGACCCAGGCGAGGGCCAGTTGAGCGACGGTGACGCCCTTGTCGCGAGCGATCACCTCCAGGTTCCCCACGAGCGACCAGGTTGTGCTCGAGGGCCTCGCCGTTAAATCGCGGTTGACGACTGCGAAAGTCGCCGTCCGCGTCGCGGCGGTGCGGCCGCCTCGTTGGTGAGAAATCCCCGCCCGAGGGGGCTGTAGGCCACGAAGCCGATCCCCAGGCGCCGACAGGTCGCCAACACGCCGTCTTCGGGCTCGCGCGACCAGAGCGAGTACTCGCTCTGCAGCGCGGCGACCGGGTGTACCGCGTGGGCACGCTCGATCGTCGCCGACGCGGCTTCGGAGATGCCGAGGAAACGGACCTTGCCGGCCTCGACGAGCGACTTCATCGCTCCCCAGGTCTCCTCGATAGGGACGCTGCGGTCCACGCGGTGCTGGTAGTAGAGGTCGATCACCTCGACCCCGAGTCGCTCAAGTGACGCGTCACAGGCCGCCCGCACGTACTCGGGCGAGCCGTTGATACGGAGGAACGAACCGTCGTCGGCGCGTTGGTTGCCGAACTTCGTCGCCAGCACCACCTCGTCGCGACGTCCCTTGATGGCCGTCGCCGACCAGTCGCTCATTGGTGAAGGGCCCGTACATGTCCGCGGTGTCGAGGAACGTTGACGCCCGAATCCAGCGCCTCGTGGATCGTCGCGATTGACTCCGTGTCGTCACCGACTCCGTAGAACTCACTCATCCCCATGCACCCGAGTCCCTCGGCGGAGACCTCGAGACCCTGACCTAGCGTGCGACGTTCCATGGTGACTCCTTCATGTGAAATTGCTCACAACAGTGTGTTTAAAGGCCTTCCCGACGACTGTAGTGGTTGAGGACGAACTAATTTCTTGCCTATTGGCTGGGGGGGCCAAACATCGAACGCCCGCCTGTTCTGGCAACGGAACAGGCGGGCTCCGTTGTCTCTAGGCCACTTCGCGCACCGCCGTAGGGTGAGGACGTGGCGACTGCTCTCCCGATTGACGCGAGCGCGCCGACGCGGCCGCTGCTGCGCGGCTGGCTGCACGTCGCCGGCGCGGTGCTCTTGCCACTCTTCTCCCCCATCCTCATCGTGCGCGCCCACAACGCGGCCCAGGTGGGCTGGGTGCTCTGCTATCTCGTGGGCGTCGAGGCCATGCTCGTGACCAGCGCGCTCTTTCACCGCGGCCGCTGGACGCCCGCGCACCGGCGGGCCTTTCGCCGCGCCGACCACTCGGCGATCTTCCTCGCCATCACCGGTAGCTACCTGGCGATCGCCGGGCTCACGATGCACGGCACCATCCGACTGGTCTTACTCCTCGTGGTCGCCAGCGGGGCGGCGATCGGCATCACCGTCCGCCAGCTCACCTTGGATACCCCCAAGTGGGTCAACACGATGCCCTACGTCATCGTGGGGTGGATGGCGGTGGCGGTCCTGCCCCAGATCTATCGCGGCGGCGGCCCGTGGTGCTTCGCGCTCGTGTGCGCGGGGGGCCTCGCCTACACACTCGGGGCGCTGGCCTACGCGCTCAAACGACCGGCGCTCTCGCCGAGGGTCTTTGGCTACCACGAGCTCTTCCACGCCGCGACGCTGGTGGGCGCGGGGTTGAACTTCTGGGCGCTGAGCGTGGCCCTGCGCTAGTCGAGGTAGGGGACTGCGTTGAAGCGCACCAGTTGAGGTGTCGCACCGCGTACGCCAATGGTGGTGATCGAACCGTTCTCTAAGCGCGTGCGCCAGGCCGTCGAGGGACTCGCGCCGAGCGCCCACACCGTCGCCGATTTGATCGGTGAGACGTGGCTGACGATGGCGAGGTGACGCCGGGCGTCGTGCAACAGGCTGTTCGCGTCCGCGAGGAGTTCATCGAGCGCGCCGTGCACCCGCCGATCGACCTCGGCGAGCGACTCTCCCCCGCCGAAGGCGAGTTCGTGACCGTGCTCGAAGGCCCGCCAGTGCTCGCCGGAGAGGGTGCTCACCGGCTGGCCGTCGAGGTCGCCGTAGTCGACCTCGATGAAGGCCTCCTTCACCTGGGCGGTGAGTTCGGGCAGGGCGAGGGCGGCCGTCTCTCGAGCCCGCGACAGTGGCGAGGTCCACACTTCCTCCACTCCCGCTAAGTACGGCGCGAGCGCGCGAGCCTGTCGCTCGCCGAACTCGGTGAGGTGAGGGTCGCTGCGACCAACGAGCAGACCCTGGGCGTTGGTGGTGGTCTGCCCGTGGCGAAGGAGGATGATCACGGCAACAAGATCCGCCCGCACTCGGGACAGTCCATAAACGTGTCGGGCGGTTGGGCCTTGAAACGATCGAAGTCGAGCGGCGAGAGCGCCAGACGACACCCGTCGCAGCGTCCCTCGAGGACGACGGCGGCGCCCGAGGTGCCCACGCGCGCGAGGGCCGACTCGTAGCGGCGGCGCAGCGCCGGGGTGAGTAGCTCGGCGAGCGGCGCTCGATTGGCGCGTAACGAGACGAGCTCATCGTCGAGGGACGCCTGCAACTGGGTCACCGCGTCGCGCAGTTCGCCCCGGCGAGCCACCCCGGGCTGCGCGCGATGCTTGATCTCGCTGACCCTTTCCTCGAGGGGCTCGAGTTCGACGAGCAACTCGAGTTCGCGGTCCTCACTGCGAGCGAGGAGCTCCCTCACGTGCGCGAGCTCGACGTGGAGCGCCGTGAGCTCTTTCGCGTTCGCGGTCGAGGCCCCCAACGTCGCGTCGAGGTCACCGGCGCGACGCCGCAGGCGTTCCGACTCGGCGGCGGCCTCGTCGAGGGCGCCCTTGACGGGCCCGAGGGCGGACTCGGCGGTCTTCAGATCCAAGAGCAGACCCCGGAGTTCGTCCTCGAGCGCGACGAGTTCGCGGAGTTCGGGGAGGTGGGTCTTTTGGGAGTTCACCCGGTCAATCCAGCGATCCGCCTCCATCACGGCGCGCACCGCGTCGGTCTCACTCACCCGTTCAGTCTTTCACGCCGAAGGCGTCGCGCGACCGGGCGAGCTTGGCCAACGCGGCCGCCAGACCCGGTTCGGCCCGCTCGGGCGCGACGTCGAAGTCGAACCAGTAGACCTCGGGGCTCTCGTGGTCGGGCGGGGACGGGTCGAGCGGTTCGGCGAGGAGGACGTAGCGAAGGTCGTAGTGCGTATGGCCCTTGGGACCGGGGTGCACGTCGACGTGAAACAGGGTCACCGGGTCGACGTGACGCACCGCGAGTCCGGTCTCTTCGGTCGTCTCGCGTAGCGCGGCCGNNTGCAGGATGATCCCGCGAGAGGAGAGCACGAAGGCCGACGCCGTGAGGTGGTGATCGTTCGCGTGCTCGTCGAAGGGGTCGCCCGACCACGTCAGTCGCTCCAACGTCGCCTCGATCGACGCCGCCTCGCGGTCGTCGACCGGACTGATGCGCAGGATCTGTCGGCGCAGACCCTCCGTGCTCACGACTCGCGCAGGAGCGCCGCCACGGAAGCGGGCACCGCGACGTCCCCGGTCGCCATCGCCCCGTTGGTGTCGGGAACCGGTGCGTCAAAGACGAGCCGAGCGGGCACGGTGCCCGACCAGATGGGGAGTTCGGCGTCCTCGTCGTCGTCCTCGGTGGGTCCGGCGGAGATCTTCGCCGACGCCTCGTCGATGTCGACCGCGACGACCATCGTCAGGCGGAGTTCGCGCTCGCTCGTCGCGCGCACCTCCTCGGCGCGCCCCGCGAGCACGCGGTCAACGAAGAGCGAGAGTACGCGCGACTTCTCGGCCAGGTCGGTGACCTCGCGCGCGGCGCCCGCGACGGTGACCGACCGGTAGGCGATGGAGGACTCGAATCCGCTGCGCGCCAGACGCAAACCGTCATAGAGCGTCGCGGTCACGAACGCCTCCCCCGCTCGAGTGAGCGATTTCAAGATCTCGTTGGACGGGCTGCCGTGCAGGTAGAGGATGCGACCCTCGCGCGCGTGGAGCGTCGGCAGCGCCACGGGCCGCCCGCCGACCAGGGCCGCCACGTGACAGAGTCGGGCCTCGTCGAGGATCGAGAAGATGACGTCTTGGTCGTAGCTCGCCTTCGTCGCCAACCGCCGAACGCGCGTGCGCGGTCCCGGGCCGAGCGCGCCGCCGCTCACGGACGAATTTCGCCGCTGAGGAACGTGCGCGTCATCCCGGCGACCTCGACGTTGTGCTCGAAGAGTCGCGCGTACATCATGCCGCCGCGGGCGCTGGCTTGGCGCACGGCAACCGTCGGTGAACCGACCTTCTCGACCCACCACGGCGCGACGGCGCACATGGCACTGCCGGTCACCGGGTCCTCACCGAGGCCGAGCCGCGGCGCGAAGACCCGAATCGAGACGTCCACCCCCGGACCGCCGTGGCAGGCGGCCACGACGATCGAACCGGGCACCGCGAAGAGGCCCAGCGGATCGACGTTGAGTCCACAGAGCGTCTCGTAGTCCGACACCACCGCCACCACGATGCCCGGTCCGGCCTGGAAACTCTCCTTCACCTCGCCTAGCGCGTCGTTAAACACCGTCGGATCGAGCGGCGACAGGGGCGCGCGCGGCAGGTCGATGCCCAGCAGTCCGTCATTCAGGCGCCGACCCGAGAGCACGCCGGCCCGCGTGGCGAAGAAGTGTTCTCCGCCCGGCGCGCCGAGTTCGTTGACCAACACGTGTAACGCGGCCAAGGTGGCGTGCCCGCAGAGGTCGACCTCGACGGTCGGGGCGAACCACCGCAACGACCACTGGTCCCCGACGCGGCGCACGAAGGCGGTTTCCGACACGCCCATCTCGAAGGCGATCTGCTGGAGTTCGTCGTTGGGCAAGGGGTGCTCCAGCAGGACCACGACCGCGGGGTTCCCCCGTTCGTTCTCCCCGATGAACGTGTCGACCCACCACAGTCGATGGCCAAAGGTCACGTCGACGGATTCCACCATAAGAGACTGCCACACCGCCGCAGCGCGTCGGTAGTGTTGAGCGGTGCGTGTCGCGACGTTTAACCTTCACGCCGGGGTCGACGGCTGGGGTCGCCCCACTCGCGCGCTCGAGGTCGTCAAGGAGCTCGATGCTGACGTCATCGTGCTGCCCGAACTCTGGCGCGCCGACGAGGGCCACGACTTCTTCACGGACCTCTCGATGACCCTTCGCGTGGCGGGGAGCTTCGCCCCCCTCGCCCACGGCGAGCGCGTCACCACCGGCGTCGGCGGCCGGGGCTGGCAACCACGGCTCGCCCACTTCGTCGGCGAGCGAGGACTCTTCTTCGACGAGCACCGCTCCCTCACCAAATCCCAGCTCGCCAGTCGTGAACTCATCGAACACGTCGAGACCGGTACCTGGGGACTCGCGCTGCTCACCCGCTTCGAGATCGAAGACGTCCAGACGATCTCGCTCGGGCGCCTGCCGCGCGAGAAGGTGCAACGCGCCTTCGTGGTGGCGCGCCTGCGCAATCAAAATCGCTCCTTTTTCGTGGTGGCGATCCACGGGGCGCACATCTCTCACGGATCGCACCTCCAGTACCGGCGGATCAACGACTACGTCGCCACGCTCGAACCCGGCGTGCCGGTGATCCTGGCGGGTGACTTCAACGCCTGGCGCCCGCTCCTACGGCTCTACCTGCCCGGCTGGCGCTCACTGGCCAAGGGTCGCACGTGGCCCACGCCACACCCCCACTCCCAGATCGACCACGTGCTCGGTCGGGGCCCGTGGCACCGGGTGGCGAGCTTCACCCGCGACGGTGGCAGCGACCACCTGGCACTCGTCGCGGACGTAGAGCTTCGTTAGCCCAGTTCCATTCGAGAACTTTCGGGGAGGCGCGCGAGTAGGGCGAGCAGGGGCAGGAGCGGTAAGAACGTGAGCAACGCGGGCAGTCGAAGCGACCCGGCGCCGGTGACGTGCACGCTGTCGCCGATGAGGCCAAACACCAGCAGTCCAGTGATCGCCCCGAGCACGCCCGCCACCACGACCCACCCCGCGGCGGTGGCGCGAAAGCGGTGCGCGAAGAGTTCCGTGCTCAACGCGGCGATCGCGGGGGCCAACAGACCGCCGGCGAAGACCCCACTCATGTAGCCGAGGACGAACGCGTCCTTCCCTCCGCCGTAGGCGAGCGACGCCGTCGCGGCGGTCGCGAGCGTCCCGAGCACGACGGTCCAGCGACGACCGAAGGCTCGCGCGCAGTAGCGACTCGCGAGCAGTCCCGCGAGTCCGGTGATGGCCGAGAGCGCGACCACCAGCGCCACAACCTCCGGGCTGATCTTGAGGACCCGTTCGCCGTAGACGAAGGTGAAGCCACTGGCCGGGCCCGAGATCACGCCGATGATAAAGACCACGACGCCCACGATCAACAGTCGCGCCCGCATCCCGGCGGGCACCGCGCCGAGTCGCGCGAGGGGCGCGTCGTCGCTTCGAACGGTCGGCTCGGGCACCCGGCGCAACATGGGGGTGATGAAGAACACCGGCACGATCGCGAGCGCGAAGAGCCAGCGAAACGAGTCCGCCCCACGGATGATGCCGTGCAGGACCGCGGCCAGGCCGGCGCCGAGGCCGGCGCCGGCCGAGACGATCACCAGGCGATCGATCCGACGCTTCGTGCTTGAGAGCTCAACGGTCACCACCGAGACGATGGTCGACGTGCTCGACAGCAACGGCCTCGCGAGCGCGAAGCAGAGCACGAAGACCCAGTAGGTGGGACTGAGCGACGCGACGGCGGTGATCACCAGTCCCGCGAGCAAGGTACGTCGCAGCACCGTCGTGCGACCCCACCGGTCCGCCAGGGACGCGAGCGGTAGGGCACCCAAGGAGGCGAAGCGCAACACGGCGAGGCCGATGCCG
>PLER01000082.1 GCA_003136495.1 Acidimicrobiaceae bacterium | reverse complement strand
CTGGCGGCGGCGGCGCTTCGTTCCAACAGCACCGACCTGCGCCTCTTGCTAAAAGCCCTCAGTCAAGAGCTCGCCGACACGCTCGGTGATCGCTTGCGCGTCCAGCGAGGCGGCGGTCGATTCAAAAAGTCTGACGTCATCTCCTCGCTGCAGATCAACTTGGCGAACAATCAGTTCGAAGCGGTGATGGAAGGTTCGGATCTTCGCTGCACGATTGGACGCTTCTCGGGGGGCATTCGGATTCGAAACGAAACCGTTGACGTCAACGTCTGGATTCTCAAACTTCTCGAGGCCCTCCAAGCCGAGGCGGCCCATAGTGACAGCGCCCGACAGGCCCTCGAGAACCTTGTCATAGGAGGCACCACATGAGTGACGTAGCGAACGATCTACCCCAGGCGACGGGCCATCGACTCGAAGAGTTGGAAAAGGGCCTCTTCACGTCGGATCTCTCGGTCAATGAGTTCCTCTTGATTAAGGAGGTGGGCTTTCACCCCGCCGGCTTCGTGATGGGTTCGTCGATCTATCACACCGGCATCCAGACCCGTAAGTGGGGACAGAGTCTGGAGCTGACCAAACTCACCGAGGCGATGTACAACGCGCGCGAACTGGCCATGACGCGAATGGAAGAAGAGGCGGCCGAGCTCGGCGCCGACGGCGTCGTGGGCGTTCGCCTGACGGTGAACTACTACGACTGGGGTAAGGACGCCGCGGAGTTCATCGCCGTCGGTACTGCCGTCAAGGCCGAAGACGGCGTGTCGCGTCTCAACAAACTCGGCAAGCCCTTCACGTCGGACCTCTCGGGCCAGGACTTTTGGACGCTCCTGCAGACGGGCTACTTCCCCCAGGGTCTCGTGATGGGGACCTGCGTGTACCACATCGCCCACCGCGGCATCGGCCAGACCCTCGGCACGACGGGACAGAACGTGGAGCTGCCGAACTTCACCCAAGCGCTCTACGAGGCGCGAGAGTTGGCGATGACGCGAATGCAAGACGAGGCCACGCAACTCGGCGCCACGGGCATCGTGGGCGTTCGCCTCGAGGAGAAGTCGCACCAGTGGGGTTCGCACACCATTGAGTTCCTCTCCCTCGGTACGGCCGTCTTGAAGACCTCGGATGACGTCACCTTGGCCAAGCCGACGACGATCATCACGCTCGACAGCTAATGACGCCACCGAGCGACCTACCCGAGGCGGCCGAACGGCGGTTGAGCGACAGCGCTTTCTCCTCCGGCCTCAGCGTGTCGGACTTCGCGGCGTGCCTCGAGATGGGACTCGAGCCCGTGGGCCTCGTCCAGGGGTTCTGTGCGATGCAACAGGGTGCCTACGCGATGGGCGGGCTCTCCCGCAGCCTCTCGCCCTACGGCGGAACCCAGGGCGGCTACGTACAGAACTACCAGTGTCCCCACGGCATGATCTCGGGTGAACATCGGATGTGGGGCCAGAACTACCAACAAACCTGGGTCGAGGGCGCGTGGAGCGAAGGTTTTGCGAGTTCCTACTCGCGCATGCTCGAAGAGGCAACGGAACTCGGCGCACACGGTGTCGTGGGCGTCGTCGACTCCGTGAGCCGATTGACCGACGCCAACGTGAGTGAGTTCCACCTGTGGGGCACGGCGGTAAAGGTACTGGACACGCCGGTGGCGACCGCAACGCCCTGGAGCACGTACCTGGCCGGACAGCGTCTCGCCAAGGTCTTCGAAGCGGGCTACGCGCCGGTGTCGATCGTGGCGTCGGTCGCCTCCATTCGAGTGTGGGCCTACTGTGTCACCGAATACCTCATGGAGGGCAGCCTCGGGATGTGGGCGAACTCAACGGGGCCCACCGAGATCGAGCAGATCGTCACCGCGAAGTCCCAAGCGCGCTCGATGGTCCGCGCATCGGCGCGTGATCAGCTCCACGGCGACGCGCTCCACGGGGCGACGTTGATCCTCGGCGAGCGCGAATTCGAAAAGGGTGACTTGGAAGTCGAAGCGGTACTTCGCGGCAATCGCATCCGGCGCTTTAAGGAGTTCGATCCGCTCCCGGTTCCCCAACCAACGGTACGTCTCTCGTGACGAACACGAACTACTCGACGAGCGCTCTTGACCTCAAGGCCGAGGTGCGCCGAGCCGTCGCGTCTTTGGCGGCGACCGCGCCCAGCGGCGGAGCAACGACGTCGGACCTCTCGATCGACGAGGAACTCAATCTCCACTCCATTGGTTGGGAACCCGTCCAACTCGTCAGCGGTCTCTCGGTCTTCTCCACGCCCGCGGGCGTGTGGCGGTGGGGTCAGGGAGAGATCGTCGCCGCCGGCGAGGCGCACGAGCAGGCCTTCAAGAACGCCATCCGACGGCTGCACACTGAGGCCGCAATGTCCGGTGGTCACGGCGTCGTCGGCGTGCACGTCGAGCGCCGCGTCTACTCCACCCACATTGAGATCTCGCTGCTCGGTACGGCCGTTCGACCAGTCGGTGCGAAGGCGGTGGACGCGACGGTCGTCTTCGTCTCGGACCTATCGGCCCGCGACTTCACGATGTTGATGGTGGCCGGCTGGGAACCCCTCGGTCTCGCCACCGGAGCAAGTTTCGTCTACGCCCCGCGTCGCTCGGTCGGCACGGTGCTGCAACAGCAGTCTCAGAACGTTGAACTCACGAACTTCACCGAGGCGATGTACTCGGCTCGCGAGACGGCGATGGAACGAATGCAGCGTGACGCGCTGGCGCTTCGGGGCAGTGGCGTGGTCGAAGTCAAGCTTTATGAGGGCCCGATGAGCTTCGCCACCCACGCGGTGGGTTTTGCGGTATGGGGCACCGTGGTGCGACTCGCTAAAGAGTCGCACCAACTGGTTCGCCCCATCATGGTGGTCTCACTCAACGACGCCGCCGAGGCCTTTGATCCATCGGCGTTGGCGTAAGTCACATAGAGCGCTACAGCTCCACGGTTCCCGTCACGCGGGTCACGATGTCGCCACCGATCCACGCGTGACGGGCGCTGTCCGCGCTGACGTACACGCGACCGGCGCGCTGCGCTTCTACTGCCTTAGGCCCTGTTCACTAGATGGGATCAACCCCAATCCGTGGCCCTATCCACTGCTGACTCAAACAAATGGTCGCACCTGGTTGAAAGCGTCTTTGAATCGCCGATACCGACGTCGGACAGTCGCACCACCCTTGATTATCAACTAGTAGGTCCTATTCGTCAACGACAGAGACGTCTGACTAGAGGCCACACGCTTGAATTGGTTGATCGCTACGAGAGTGGCGCCACCGTTTACGAACTGGCGAAGCAATTCCGCTGTAGCCGACAGACGGTGTCAGAGCGGCTGAAGAAAGCCGGAGTCACCATGCGTCATCAGTCTCCGACTCCAGAAGTCGTCGACGCGATGGTACGGCTGT
>PLER01000123.1:751-4366 GCA_003136495.1 Acidimicrobiaceae bacterium | reverse complement strand
GCATCATTCAAACGTCACCTCGGATACGTCGTGCCGCCCGGCGACTGGACGATTGACGCGATTGTTGACATCGAGGGGATGGGACCGCGTCGAATCCCACCGCTGCCTCTGGTGATCGAGCCTCTTTCACGCTGAGGCACTATCCCAGTCGCCGCACCAGCGCGACGTGACAATCCCATTGCAATTCCCTTTCCGAAGATGTTGGCACTACGTCGAGAGTTAGCGTGACCTCGTGAAACTCCGCGTTGCGCTCATTGTCCTTCTCACCTTCCTCGTCGCGATCGGCGGCGTGCTCGTTATTCGAGAGGACGCGGCGAAGCCGCACGGTTTAACGGCACTCATCGCGAGCGCGAAGGTCAGTTTTCCGCGGGTCAGTCCGACGTCGGTGTCATTTGACTCAACCACCAACGGCTGGGTTCTCGGAACCGAGTCGTGCGGTACGAGGAACTGCCTGACCCTGGTCGAAACTTCCAATCGCGGCCGAACGTGGGCGACGAAATCGCTGCCCGCACCGCTGCTCGCCGACGCTGACCGGAACCTCGCTGGCACGGCGGCGGCCATCTATGGGGCCGCCGCCCTCAATGTTCGCTTCGCCAACGAGAACGACGGATGGATCTACGGCACGTTGCCGGGAAAAGTTCCGGCGGGCGGAGTCGATTTGGTGGGGTACGGGCCGATTCTGTGGTCAACCCACGATGGGGGGCGTACCTGGCGGCGAGTTCGCCTCGACTGGACACCGCGGGACCCGTCGATCTTCGATCTCGAAGCCGGCCACGGCATGGTCTATGCGGAAACGATGAACCGCTCGTTTTTGGTCACCCTGTCGAGTTCACCGGTTGGCGAGGACCACTGGCGGATCGTGCCCACGGAGAAGCTCTACTTACCAGCGGGCGGGGCGCTGCCCGGCGGTTCGATCGTGCTGTCCGGCTCACATGGGTGGCTCGTCGCGGGCAACGACCGCGGGGTGTCGGCCAGCCTTCAACTGACGGCATCTGGTACGTGGGTGACGTGGACGCCGCCGTGCGAGAGCGTCGGCAATAGCTACGCCGTGCCCGCCGCGTCCTCGCCACTAGATCTCGTCGTGGTCTGCCAGATGGGCGGGTTCGGGTATTCACTGTCGTCGAGCGCTCCGCCGGGCGCGACTCTCGGCTCCAACTGGCTCTACTTTTCCACCGACGGCGGTCGCTCCTTTCACAGCGGTCCCGAGTTGGAGCCCCGTAACATCTACTTCGATGGCGTGCTCGCCTCCCCCGGTCCAGGCGTCGTCGTGATGAGTCGGGGGCCCGGCGGCGTCGACAACTTGATGGCCAGTTTTGACGGCGGGCGCACGTGGCGCGTCGT
This sequence comes from Acidimicrobiaceae bacterium, assembly GCA_003136495.1. Classification (GTDB taxonomy): domain Bacteria; phylum Actinomycetota; class Acidimicrobiia; order Acidimicrobiales; family RAAP-2; genus RAAP-2. The sequence continues at coordinate 3,025 of PLER01000123.1, read as the reverse complement.
CTATCGCGGCGAACCGACGTTCTTGAGCTTTACGAGCCCGACCCAAGGTGTCGCGCTGATTGAGCATCGAGTAGGGGTCGATTCGATGATTATGACGTTCGACGGCGGGCGCACGTGGCGAGTCGTCGTTCTCTAGCGCGTGCGATTACCTTCTACGCGGTGCCGTCCGACTCTTCGCGGTTCCGGGAAAAATGGCGGCGGCGGCGGTTGGAGAGTGGCGAGAATACACTTTCGCCGTGCGGGGACGGTCCAAGAACATGTGGTGGGGCGTTGCGGTGGAGGCGCCCGATCCTTGCTCCCTGGCCACGTTCTACTCCGCGCTTCTCGACTGGCCCATCGTCCAGGCGGACGACAACGTCGCCATCATCAAGCCACCGCGAGACGGCACCTACGTGGTCTTCCAACTCGCCGAGGGGTATACGCCGCCAGAGTGGCCACCTGCTGAGGATGCACAGCGCACGATGATGCACCTGGACGTAGAGGTCGATGACCTCGAGAGCTCCACCGCCGACGCCATCGCTCTCGGTGCACGTCTTGCGGAGTTCCAACCACAGTCGCACGTTCGTGTGATGTTCGATCCAGCCGGGCACCCGTTTTGTCTATGTCGCGACGACGATCAACCCGACTAGCGAGACAGTCTCCTCAGTGGCCCACGTGCCACTTGCCGCACGTGCCACAGCGATAGGCACTCATCGCGGCGCCGTGTTTACTGTTCTGGGCACCCACCTCGGCATCGTGACGCGTCGCGTACGCGCGCTTGGCCTGACCGGTGGCCGTCGTGTGCGCGCTGGGTCCACGGCGCAGCGACGTTCCCTTGCTGCGATTTCGGTCCCCGTAGCGGCCCGACCAGTAAAAGACGAACCCCAGCACCGCAGCCACCGCAACCAGCACGATGACGTCAGTCACGCGGCAGCGCCCGATTCGTTTCTAGATCGATCTGTACTTAGGCACCCGTGCCCGTGAGACGTGCGTCGGGGTCGTCGGTAAAGGTCTTCGCCTCGTCGTCGCTGACGTTGCGAGCCTCTTCGGGCAACATCACCGGAATTGAGTCGCGCACTTCGTAGGCGACCTTGCGACGAGGGTTGAACAGTACCTCCTTCGAGGGCACGTAGAGCAGCGCCTCGTGGTCGATCGGGTCCTCGAGGAGATCCAGCAAAAAGGTGTCCAAGGGCATCAGGCGGTCTCCTTAATAAGCGCGACGACTTCTTTCACGCGTTGTTGCACGGCAACTTCATTGGCGGCCTCGACGTTGAGGCGCAACAGCGGCTCGGTGTTCGAGGGCCGAAGGTTGAACCACCACTCGCCGTAGTCCGCGGTCAAACCGTCGAGTAGGTCGATCGCGACACCCTCCGCCTCGAGGCGCGCGCGCACGAGTTCGACCGTCGCGGCGGGGTCGTCGACCTCAGTGTTGATCTCGCCCGAGTCGGCGTAACGCTGGAAGGGACGCGCGAGTTCCGACAACGGCACCGACGCGCGGCTCATGAGCTCTAATACGACGAAGGCGGTGATGATGCCCGAGTCCGCGCGATAGTTGTCGCGGTAGTAGTAGTGGCCGGAGTGTTCGCCACCAAACACCGCTCCGGTCTCGGCCATGACGCCCTTGATGTAGCTGTGGCCGACGCGGGTGCGCACCGCGACGCCGCCTTCTTCCCTGATGGTTTCGGGCACGGCCTTGGAACAGATGAGGTTGTAGAGGATCGTCGCCCCCGGGAAGCGCTCCAACATCACTGACGCCACCATGGCCGTCGTGGTGGATCCACTGATCGGCTGGGCCTTCTCGTCGACCAGAAAGACCCGATCGGCGTCGCCGTCAAAGGCCAAGCCCACGTCGGCGTGGGTCTCAAGGACCCGGCGCTGGAGGTCGACGAGGTTCGCGGGATTGAGTGGATCGGCGGGGTGGTTGGGGAAGTTGCCGTCGAGCTCGGGGAAGAGCACCTCGAGGTGGAAGGGCAGCCCCTCGAACACCTTGGGCGCCACCAGGCCGCCCATCCCGTTGGCGGTGTCGGCCACCACCCGGAGCGGCTTCAACGCCGAGGTGTCGACGAAGGAGCGCACGTGGTCGGCGTACTCCTCGACCAGCGACTGCTCCTCGAGCGGGGCCAGGGCACCCGGATCGAGGTCCGGTGGGCCGTCGGCGCCCCAGGCCGCCAGCACCGCCTCGGCATCGGCCTGGATCTCGGCCAACCCCGTCTCCATGCCGATCGGGCGGGCCCCGGCCAGGCAGAGCTTCAGGCCGTTGTACCGGGCCGGATTGTGGGAGGCGGTGAACATGGC
>PLER01000123.1:0-733 GCA_003136495.1 Acidimicrobiaceae bacterium | reverse complement strand
CGCATGTCCCGGGCCACCAGGATCCGGGTCGCCCCGGTGAACCGGGCCACCGCCTCGCCGATGGCCCGGAACTGGGTGGCGTTGAGCTGGTCCGGGACGACACCGCGGACGTCGTAGGCCTTGAACACGTCGGAGAGGCTGGTCATAGCCCGGACATCCTACCCAGGCCGTCCCCCGCCACCCCCGGCCCGGTCCCGGCCCTGCCCCGGAGGCCCCGCGGTGGCCGACGGCGCCGTCAGCGCAGGTCGGCGACGATGGCCTGGAGGTCGGCGGCGGCCGTCTTCAGGTCCCCGTAGGCGGTCCGGACCCCGTCCCGGGCCGCCACGAAGACGGGCGACGAGCCGGGGTAGCTGGCCGGGGTCTGGGCCAGCACGGTGGCCGACACCCCTCCGGTGGCGCCCTGGGCCGCGGTGACCTGGGCCTGGAGGTCGGCGAAGGAGGCCTGGGCGGCGGCCGTGTTGACCCCGTTCTTGCCCGCGGTGGCGATGGCCCCCTGGATGGCCGGCTCGTCGCCGGCCAGCGTGGCCTCGATGCCGTCGGCGGTGTCGCCGGCGATGGCCAGGTGGGTCTGGGGGGCCACCACCGCGTAGACGCGGTAGCTCTGGACCATCGAACGGGCGTCCTGCCAGAGGGCCAGGCATGTGGTGTCGGTGGGCGCCTTCTGGACGAGGGCGCCGATGCCGGCGGACGTGGTGGCCAGGGTGGCGGTCAGCGTGGCCCGGTCGGCGGCGGC
>PLER01000013.1 GCA_003136495.1 Acidimicrobiaceae bacterium | reverse complement strand
TGAAGCAGTTTTTGGGCGTTTGACGAGTGACGTGCCGTCCATCGTGAACGTGCGGCTCTGTTCGATGTGGATCACTGCGTGGAGGCTGTCAACGTCTTTTCGTCGTAAACCGAGAATCTCGCCTCGGCGAAGTTGGCACCACGCGGCAAGGGGAACCATCGCACGCAGGTGTTCGGGCATCGCTTCAGCGAGCGCTTCGACCTCCGCCACGGTGGCCACCGGGCGTTCGACGGGACGTTCAATCCCGGCGCCGTCGACTTTGCACGGAGAAGAGAGAATGACGCCGTCAACGACAGCCGTTCGCATAATCGTTGAGAGCAGGCGATATGCCTTGGCCGCCGTTGCAGGATGATCGTTGGCGATTTCGGCGTGCCATCCACGTATTTTCGACGGAGTCAATTCTGCAAGCGGCACGTTCCCGAGTTTTGGGAAGATGTGACGATCGAAGACGTGTCGATAAAGATCCCGAGTTCGAACGGCGAGATCAGGTCGACGATTGAGCCACTCGTTCGCAAAGACCTTCAGGGTGGTCTTTCCTGAACGGGGGTCAACCCAGGCGCCTCGTCGAATGTCGGTTTCCAGAGTCGCTAAATACGCTTGAGCGTCGGCCTTGGACGCGAAGGTGCCAGCGGATTGGATTCGATCGTCCTGCCAGTAGAGCGCCTGCCAGCGCCCTGAGGGACGTTTTCGAATGCTGCCGAAGTGGCGACGCGAGTTCACCATGCGTGCTCGATTTTCAAGGCATACCTTTCAGGATGGATCAACGCCCAAAGGTCGAGGATCGAGCGAAATTGAATGAAATTTCTTCCCCATGGCGTCCCGCGGGACTCATGCTCCCACCAGCTTGTTTGCCACCGACCTACCGCTTTGCTTCTACTCGCTGACTTGAGATCCACTGCTCGAGGTCCGACTCCAGGAACCTGATTCGGGTCCCGGCCAGCTTCACGAAGGGAATCCGGCGTTCTTGGACGAGTCGGCGCAAGAACCGCTCCGAGCAAGCCAGTCGTGTAGCGGCACCAGGGAAATCAAGTAGCGATTTACCCGCGATCGTCGTTTTGGGAGATTCCGCGACCGTTGGGAGATGACGACTAGTTCCCACGAGACACGACCTTGTACCGAGACCCTGATATGACGCCAGCCTTGAACCCGCTTCGATGACGACCTTCGCGCGGTGAACTGGTCACGACCATCTCAGGTCCTTTTGGGACTCGCAAGTCTTCTGAGTGTGACCGTTGTCGGAGCGGCGGTACCGGCTGGTGCCAGCATGACCAAGGAGACCGCGCTCGATCAGATCGACCAGAGCTTTCGAATCTCCGTCACCAATCCCCTCACCCGAACTGACCTGCCGGCGGTACTCAGGGTGCTCGACGCAACCCTGACGACCGATGATCCGAGCGCTAACTCGAATTCTCCGCCAAGGGGCGAGATCTATCTGACGTTGCGTCTCAGTTGCGGTCCCGTGCACTTTCAAAATGCCACTCTCGGCCCCGGCGACTTTTTCTCCACCATGACGCCGCTTCCCGCCACGGCCCTTCGCTACGTGACGGCTTCGGGCCGTAGCTACGTGTCGACGCGAATCGACCCAATCAACCAGGCCAACAACCCGTTCGCCTCGAACGACAACGGCCTGGTCGACGCCACCTACTACTTCACGGTCCCCATTAGGAACCGTCGCGGGACGTTCGAGATCCTGCCCAGTCGGACCTTTGGAACGCAGTACGAGGGTTATGTAGCCATTGGAACTGCGACGCTGGATATTGGCGGACCAACGAGAGTCGCACTCCAGTTCCCGAAGAAACTCACGGTCACCACCACGACGCCCCATCGCCATGGCCAAGCAACCGAGACGGGCAACGGCACCATGTTCGCCAGCATGCTCAACTTCGCCTCCACGCTGCTCGGCGTGTTCCTGGTCGGCAGTTTCTACCTCGCTCGACCTCGTTCGCGTCGGCGACGCGCTCGTCAGGTGCAGCCCACTTTCGTGGTCAGAGAAACTCAAGGTCCAACTGCCCCAGCGACGTCGTCTCCAGTCAGCGTGGTCGATGTTCCGAGCACCACTCACGTTCCATCCACGCCGAGTCCCGACCCTTCTCGCCCAGCGGACACTTCGACACTGCGCGTTGACGTCCTCGGGCCACTCACGCTCTCCCCTACCAACGGCACCGCGAGTGATCCCGTACGGGCCATCGTCGCCTATCTCGCCATGAACAACGAGCGGCCGCACTCCTTGGAGGAGATCCAGACCGCCATCTGGCCACTCACCGAGAACGGTTCTGACATCAAACGGCCGGCCATGCGCAACTACATGGCCGACGCACGAAAGGTCGTGGGCGAGCGTCATCTACCGACCGCCTCGGGAAAGTCGGGCTACCAACTGGTGGACGTCACGACCGATTGGCATGAGTTCGAAGGTCTCATCGCCCAAAGTCAGGGCGTCGCGAAACCAGCGGCACTGCCACTGAAGCGTCAAGCCCTCTCGCTCGTCCGCGGAGTCCCCTTCACGGCCGACACGTCTCGATACTTCACGTGGGCCTTTTCCACCTCGGTCGTTTACAAGATCACCGAAGCCGTCACCACCCTGACCCACACGGTCTCGAGGGAACTCGTTCTCGCCAGCGAACTCGGTGGCGCCGAGTGGGTGTTGCGACAAGGGCTCCTCTGCGATCCCTCCTCGTTGACCTTGTGGGAGGACCTCACCGACGTTCTCCTCGAGGGTAAGGACGCAAGCCTGCTCGACCTGCACTGGAAGGCAGCCGGGACCGTCCTCGAAAGCGACGAGGTGACGGCGCTGCGGACTCGAAAACACGGGTAGGCAACTCACTTCGCCACGTCCAACCGGTAGTGCGCTCGCAGTCGACGCTCCGCCCGTAACCGTTGTTGGTGGAGAGTCTTGTAGGAAGCGGGACCGCAGCGCGCAAGCTCGAGAAGCGACTTGCCGTCGCCGCGAGTCGTCTCGATCAGCTCCCGTTCCGTTGGGGTGATAACGCGACGATCAACCGCCTGTGCCAGGCGAGAAGGAACCTCGTCCCACGTCGCCACCGATGCGGCTCTATCGAAGTCATGGGGCAACGGACCGGCGGGAGCGTTGTGACGAGCCAAGCGGCGCTGCTCGCCCCGGGTGCGCGTGCGCACGTGTCGCATGATGAAGTCACGGCGCTCGCCCTCGGGAAGCTCATTTGTCCAGCGAAGCGCTTCAGTCGCTTGGGCCAGCACCTCGGACACGGTGTCGTCGCTGGGTGAGCCTCGGCCCAGTCGGCGCGCGATGGTGTCAAGATCAGGGGCCAGCGCCACGAGAGCGATGAGTTGCAGGCTCGGCGCGGCAGCCGGCCACTCGAGCAGTTCCTCAAGCGCCTGGCGGGATCGACGACCTGACGAGCGCAAGAACAAGGCGAACTCCAGGGGACCAGGCTGACCGTGGAGATCGACGCAGTAGAGCTCGAGGGCGTCGAGCAGGGCTCGGCCGGTTGCGCCTCTAGATCTGACCTCCAGGTCGCGGGTGAGCAAGGACGTGAGTGAAGTGATTTCGTTCATGCCCGCAGTGGACCAATATGAATTCACGAATTCGCACCTAGAGATCGTCATATGAACTCATAACCCTTGGAACTGCTGGCTTTTCTAGCTACGAAGGAGCGGCGAAATCGACTCGTTATGACATCACCTTGGTGATCATGACGACGTGAGCGGAGGCGCTCGATCTCAATCACGGTGCCTCCTTCGCCGCCATCCGCGCGGCGGCTGCCTCCTCGCGAAGTTCGCGCTCCATCGTGAAAAAGACCTCGGCGAGTTCCACGGCCCGAGGATCGTCGTACCCGCGGCCTTCGTAGCGGAAGGTGCCTTCCACTGGATCGACCACCCGTCGTTCGGCCATGTAGGTGGCTCGTGCACCCCGGAGCGCCGCGAACGTCGTCGAGTACTCCCGTGACTTCGTGATCAACTGTCCCGTGAATCCGAAGGCGTGGGCGTGGTCGCGCAGGTGGAGAGGCTCGAACGCGGGACGCTCCGCGAGGTCCCAGGTGGTAAGGGCTAGACGACGGTAGTGGGGGTCGTCCACCACGTTCTCGATCTGGCGCCGCACGCGAAACCGCCGAGCGAACTCCTTCGAGCCATCGGTCGTCTTGGTCGAGTACTTCGCAACGTAGGCAGCGACCTTCCGCGCGTCACCCTCACTAAGACCCAGGTCGCGGACGTCGAGTACCTTTCCCCAGTGGAGCGACAACCCGTCCAGCCGAGGTGCCGTGCTGCGACGCACGGATTCACGAATGACCGAGGCGAGCACCTTGGTCGTCAACCACTCGGGAGGTGGGCTCTCAATCGTCCCCGGCCCATCAGCGCGGACGACGGCGTGAAGGTGCACGAGTCCGCGACGCTGCACCTCAGCGACCTTCAGATAGTGCAGTTGCGCCACGTGCTTCAAACTCGACTGTGTGACGCCGCCGGCTTCGGCCAAGGAGCGTCTAATCACTTGGATCGTGTTGTTCCACAGTCGCGAGGCGTGCGCGTTCCAGAGCACGGCCCCCTCGTAGTCAAAACACTCTCCGCAGAGCGGGCGACCGAGGAGGGCTTCCTTCTCTCCGTGATGCAGGCGGCAGAACGTCGCTTGACCGTGAGGACAGCTGGCCAGTTGGGACTCTGTCCGGGACCTCGCCACGCAACCTCCGCGCTTGC
>PLER01000138.1:33700-48932 GCA_003136495.1 Acidimicrobiaceae bacterium | reverse complement strand
CGGGGACAGCTCGTCGGCGAGGCCGCCTCGGACAGCGAGGACGAGGTGATCGTACGCGACCTCGACATGAGCGTGTTAAAGGAAGTTCGTCACACGTGGGCCTTTTACCGAGACCGACGTCCCGACAGCTACGGCGAACTCGTCGTCCCGTAGTTTCAGCGAGAGGAGCATCGATGAGGACCTTGATCAGCGGCGGCATCGTCATTAATTCGAGCGGTCCCTTCGCCGCTGACGTGCTCATCGAGGGCGAAACCATCGCCGCCCTCGCGGCTCCGGGCTCGTCGGAGACCATTTCGTGGCGAGCGAACGCCGACCGCGTGCTCGACGCGACCGGCCTCTACGTCATCCCCGGAGCCATCGACGGCCACACCCACATGGAGATGCCCTTCGGGGGCACTCATTCGGTGGACACCTTTGAGACCGGCACCCGCGCCGCGGCCTTCGGGGGCACGACCACGATCATCGACTTCGCCATTCAGTCCAAGGGTCAGAGCCTGCGCGAGGGTCTCGACGCCTGGCACGCGAAGGCGGATGGACACTGCGCGATCGACTACGGCTTTCACATGATCGTCTCGGACGTGACCGAGTCATCGCTCAAGGAGATGGACCTCGTGGTCGACGAGGGGGTGACCAGTTTCAAACTCTTTATGGCCTACCCGGGTGTCTTCTATTCCACCGACGGTCAGATCCTCCAAGCGATGCAACAGGCGTCGCGCAGCGGTGCGACGATCATGATGCACGCAGAGAACGGCATCGCCATCGACGTGCTCGTCGCCCAGGCTTTGGCGCGAGGGGAAGGCGACCCGAAGTTCCACGGCATGACGCGACCGTCGCTGCTCGAAGGCGAGGCGACGCATCGCGCCATCCAGTTGGCTCGCGTCGCGGGTGCACCGCTCTACATCGTCCACCTCTCGGCCGCCGAAGCGCTCGACGAGGTCGTCGCGGCGCGCGACCGCGGACAGAACGTGTTCGCCGAGACCTGCCCGCAGTACCTCTTCCTCTCCGACGCCGATCTGGCGCGCGAGGGATTCGAGGGCGCCAAGTTCGTCTGCTCGCCGCCACTGCGCAGCGAGCGCACCCACGCCGACCTCTGGCGAGGGTTGCGAACGGACGATCTCTCCGTCGTCTCCACCGACCACTGTCCGTTCTGCTTCAAGGAGCAGAAGGAACTGGGCCTCGGGGACTTCTCCAAGATCCCGAACGGTATTCCCGGGGTCGAGCACCGCGTCGACCTCATTTTCCAAGGCGTCGACCAGGGGGAGATCTCCCTGGCGCGCTGGGTCGAGGTCACCTCGACGACCCCGGCGCGTCTCTTCGGCCTCTTTCCAAAAAAGGGCGTCATCGCGCCAGGCGCTGACGCGGACGTGGTGCTCTACGACCCATCGGCGTCGCAGATTTTCTCGGTGGCGACCCATCACATGAACGTCGACTACTCGGCCTACGAGGGCATGGCCATCACCGGTCAGGTCGCCACGGTGCTTTCGCGCGGGACCGTCGTGATCGAAGGCGGTCAGTACGTCGGTCGAGCGGGGTCGGGCCAGTTCCTCCGTCGCGGTCTCAACGGGTACCTCCGATGACGAGGACCAGCTGAGGATGGACTTCGGACTCGTCGCCCAGACCAACGCGCCCTCGAAGGACGTCATCGCGCTGGCCCAACGAGCTGAGGCGGCGGGGTTCACGCACTTTTGGACCTTCGATTCCGTGGTGCTCTGGCAAGAGCCCTTCGTGATCTACTCCCAGATACTCGCTAACACCTCGACGATCACGGTTGGGCCGATGGTGACCAATCCCATCACCCGGGACTGGACCGTCACCGCGTCGCTCTTTGCGACGCTGAACGAGATGTTCGGGCCCCGCACGATCTGTGGCATCGGGCGGGGGGACTCCGCCCTGCGCGTGACCGGTCGGACCCCAGCGTCATTGGCCACGCTCGGGGCGAGTATGAAGGTGATCAAGGACCTCGTCGAGGGTCGCGAGACGACGGTCAATGACCGCAGCGTGAGAATTCCCTGGGTCGAACCTGGCGAGTTCGACGTCTGGATGGCGGCCTACGGCCCGAAGGCGCTGGACCTCGCGGGACGAGGGGCCGACGGCCTCATCATGCAACTCGCCGACCCCTTCATCGTGGGCTGGGCCATCGAGGCGGTGCTCGCGGCCGCGCGCGACGAGGGGAAGGACGTCGCCAACTACGACGTCTGCGTCGCGGCGCCCGCCTACGTCGGGAGCGACGTCGCGCATCAGCGAGACCAGGTGCGGTGGTTCGGGGGCATGGTCGGCAACCACGTCGCCGACATCGTCGAGCGCTACGGTGCGGACGACACCATCGTGCCCCCCGCGTTGACCGACTACATCAAAGGTCGCAAGGGCTACGACTACGCCCACCACGGCAAGGCCGGGAACCCCGACGCCGAGTTCGTACCCGACGAGATCATCGACCGGTTCTGTCTGCTCGGTCCCGTTGCAGCGCACCGTGAGCGACTACGCGAACTGAAGGAGATGGGCGTGAGTCAGTTCTCGCTCTATCTCATGCACGACGATCCCGCGGGGACCATCGACGCCTACGAGAAGGACGTCATCGGTTCGCTGTAGGTGCGGGCGCAGCCGGGGCGGCGGCGCGCGGCCGGATCCCTACCACCACGACGAAGAGCGCCACGACGACGAAGGCGACGCACAGCATGAACGAGAGTTGGTAGCCCTTCACGAGTTGTCCGTGCGCGCTGGCGGTGCGCGCGGCCGCGATCGTCGCGAGCGCGGCGAGGCCGACCGCAGAGCCGACCTGGAGCGCGGTGACGAAGAGCCCGCCGGCGAGGCCGCGGTCCTGCGGGGGTACGTTCTGGGTGACGGCCACTGCGACGGCGGGAAAGAGCAGCCCAATCCCGACGGCGGTGAAGAGCAGGCCGCCCAGGACGTTGACCTGGTAGGTACCGGTCGCCGAGATGTGGAAGAGCCAGAACTGCCCGAGGCCGAGGGAGATAAGTCCCGCGAGGAGCACCTTCTTCATGCCGTAGCGCGCGAGGAAGCGACGCGTCAGGATCGACGAGACGATCATCACGGTGCCCGTCGCGGGCACGAGTGAGAGCCCCGTCAGGATCGGACTGAAGTGCAAGACGCGCTGGAGGTAGAGGGAGATGAAGTACACGTAGCCCGCCAGCACCGCGCCGAGCAACGTCATGACCAATAGCGCCGTTCGCCTCGTGACGTCGGAGAAGATGCGGAAGGGAACCATCGGGGCTGCCGTGCGTCGCTCGGTGACCACGAAGGCGACCGCCAGCAAGGCGGCGGCGACTAAGGCGACGAGCGCGACCGGTGCGGAGAAGCCTTTCTGCTGGCCTCGGCTGAGCCCGAAGATCAGCGTCGCAATGGACGACGTGGCGAGCACGGCCCCCGCGACGTCGAGACGGGCGCCGCGCCGCTCGCCGTCTTTGGGGAGAAAGCGCATCATCATCACTACCAGCAGGACGATGATGGGCGGGTTGACGAGGAAGATCGCGCGCCACCCGATGTACTGGGTCAAGATGCCACCCAACACGATGCCGGCACTCGCGCCACCCGCGGTGGCCGCTTGAAAGAGGCCGAGGGCTCGGGTCCTCGGGGCCCCTTCTTCGAAGAGGTCCGAGATCGTGGCGAGGGCCTGTGGCGCGACCATCGCGGCGCTCGCGCCTTGAGCGAACCTCGAGGCGATCAGCACGAAGGACGTCTGGGCGAGCCCCGCGCTCAGTGAGGTCACGCCAAAGAGGACCAGCCCAATCATCATCAGTCGGCGGTGCCCCGTCAGGTCCCCGAGTCGACCCCCGAAGAGCAGCAGGGAACCAAAGGTGAGCGCGTAGCCCGTGACGATCCACTGCAGGTCGGCGGGCACCAGGTGCAGCTCGCGCTGAATGGTCGGAAGCGCCACGTTGACGATGGAGAAGTCGAGCTGCAAGACGAACTGCGCCGCGGCGACGAGCGTGAGGGCCGTGCCCCGTTTCGTCGCCGCGTCAGTCATTCGTCGGACCCTAGTGGCGTGAACGAGCGCCTCTTTCGTCGCGCCGCCCGACCAGTGCGATTTAGGGTGGTGGGATGGAGGAGTACAACGACGGGCGGATCTCGTGCGACGCGAACGCCCTGCGGATCCGTATGTACTACCTTCCCTTCGGCACCAAGGTCATTAAGTATCACTCCATCAGAGGTGTTCGTCGCTTCGACATGACGCCACTGCGCGGACAGTGGCGCATCTGGGGCACGGGGAACTTGAAGTACTGGGCGAACCTCGACCCGAAGCGACCGTCGAAGAACGTCGGTCTCTTACTTGACGTCGGGAAGTTCGTGCACCCCTTCATCACGCCCGACGACGCCGGCGCGGTCGAGTCGATCATCCGCGAACGAGCGAAGCTCGGTCCCGATGAAGGGACGACCATGAAGAGTCCCTTCGTTTAGAAGGAACTCGGCACTCGCTCGCCAGGTATGCGGCGCGTGCCCGTCACCACCAACACGGCGAAGGCGATGCCCGTGGTGAGTTGGCTCAGGAACAGCACGTGCAGCACGCCGAAGAACGTAAGCCCGGCCAGCACCAGCCCGGCGTATTGGACGACGAGTACGAGCGCCATGGTGTCGGTCGCGCGATAGATCCAGAGCGACGCGACGGACTCAAAGACGGTAATGGCGACGCCGACCGCGATGTGGAGGTCCTTCAGCCCCACGTTCAGTGGGTACGGGTACGTCGTGACCAGCGTCAAGAAGAGCAGCGCGCCGTAGAGACGAAGGAGCGCCACCAGTCGTTTCGCCGCCGGCGACGTGACGACCACGCGGCGAGCGACGTCGAGCGAAAGCAGCACGGGCGTGAGTAGCGCCACGGTGTAGGGGATGGCCGTCTTGGCGTGTACGCCGTAGTTGCTCATGCCGCCCTCGTTGGACTTGAGGACGAAGCCGGGGTGGAGGGCCACGCACAGGGCGATGAAGATCGCGAACGTGACCTGACCCGCCGCCAGCTCACGCGCGAGAGCGCGCGCGTCACCGCCCCCGAGATGGGGATCGTCACCGGGTTGCGTCACGGCCCCTACGGCGTCTCGTTCGGCGCCGACCCGCTGGCGTGAGGGCTGAGCGAGCCCGGGCGGGGGAGTGCTTGACTGAAAGACGTCGGAACAGCCATGGCCGTCACGCTAGGCCAGCGGCGACGCGGGGATGAGGGGGCAGCGTGAGACCGGTGATCGTGCAAGAGTTCCTCTCGCTCGACGGCGTGATGCAAGCGCCCGGTGATGCGAGTGAGTTCCCCCGGGGCGGCTGGCAGAAACAGTTCGTCGGCGAGGACCACCTGCGCATCATGGTCGAACAGCTGCGCGAGGTGGACGCGTTATTACTCGGGCGAAAGACGTACCAAGCCTTCGCCGCGGTCTGGCCCACGGTGACCGGACTCGCGGGACTCGCCGATCGCATGAATGCGATGGAGAAGCTCGTCGTCTCGCGCACCATCAACAAAGTTGAGTGGAACGCCACCTTGTTGCGCGGCGACGTCGCCGAAGCGGTCGGTGACGTGAAGGCCCAGCCCGGCAACAGCCTGCTGGTCGTGGGGAGCCGCGACCTGGTGCGCTACTTACAACGTCACGACCTCATCGACGAGTACCGACTGTGGGTCCACCCGGTCATCGTCGGTGCCGGGAGCCACCTCTTTGACGCCGGTCTCGACACGGCGAGATGGACCTTTAAGGACGTCACTGTAACGAAAGAAGGCGTCGCCATACTGACCTACGTGCGACCGAGCGGGCGCTAACGTGGCGAACCGGCAACGTAGGTTGGTGCGACACGAGGAACGAAGGGAATCGTATGGAATTGGTGTCTGATCACATCACGGTCATCGGCGCGAGTTGGTGTCCCGACTGCCGTCGGGCGAAGGAGTTCCTCGGCCAACAGCGTGTGGCCTACGACTGGATCGACTTAGAGGCCCACCCCGAAGCCACGGAACTAGTCGAGCGGATCAACGGGGGCAGCCGGTCGATCCCGACGATTATTTTCCCCGACGGATCGCACCTCGTTGAACCGGGCAACGACGAACTCGCCGAGAAGCTCGGCCTCTCGCGCTCGGCGAAGTCGGAGTGCTACGACGTGATCATCGTCGGCGGCGGACCGACGGGTCTGACCGCGTCGATCTACGCCGCCCGGGAGAACCAGAGCGTGCTCATCGTCGAGAAGTCCGCACCCGGCGGCCAAGCGGGCGTGACCGAGCGACTCGACAACTACCCCGGCTTCCCCGACGGTGTGGCGGGACACGAGCTGGCTGATCGCATGCGCCGTCAGGCCGAACGATACGGCGTCGAGATCCTCCAGGCGGTTGCCGTCAGTGGACTCAAGTCCGACGGCGACTGGGTGGTCGTCACGACCGCGACGGGCGAGATTTACCGGGCGCGGGCCGTGCTGATCGCGACGGGATCGGTGTACCGACGAACCGGCGCCGACGGGGAGTCCGACCTCATCGGCGCGGGCATTCACTTCTGTGCCACCTGTGACGGTCCCTTCTACCGGGGAGCGGAAGAGGTGCTGGTAATCGGTGGCGGCAACAGCGGCCTCGAAGAGGGTCTCTTCTTGACCCAGTTCGCCGATCACGTGACGGTGGTGGAGTACTCCGAGATGCTTAAGGGGAGTCGCCTCTTACAGGACAAGGTCAACGCGCACCCGAAGATGACCGTGGCGACGAATACGAAGGTCGTGCGATTTAACGCGAGCGACGGCGGAAAACTCGACCACGTCGAACTCGAGGACCGCGTCTCGGGCGGTCGACGTAAGCACCCGGCGGCGGGCGCCTTCGTCTTCATCGGCCTCGACCCCAATACCGCGTTCTTGAACGGCGAAGTGGAACTCGACGACTACGGTTTCGTCGTCAGTGACGAGCAGTTCCGCACCAACGTGCCCGGCGTGTTCGTCGCGGGCGACGTGCGACGGGGTTCCACCAAACAGTTAGCGTCCGCGGTGGGCGAGGGAGCGGCGGCGTCCATTCAGATCCGTTACCACTTGGACAAGCTCGCCGCTAAGGAAGAAGTGGCGCTCAGCCCATCGTCGTGAGATGTGCGCCAAGGGCGAACTCCTCACGCCCCTTGGACGTGAGCCGCCAGACGCTCTGATGTCCCTGGACGGTCCACTCCGTCGGTCCACCCACGAGGGCGGTCTTTTCATCCACGCCCACGATGGTCATCGTCGACTCGTCGGGCAGCACGAAACGGGTCAAAAGATCGGGTACGCGTGCGGCGAAGGCGTCGAAGTGCGGGACGACGCCGAGGTGTTGGAGGAGACCGAGTCCCGCGGTGCTGCCCTTTTTCGGGTGGCGCAGGGAAGGGATCCAGGCGCCGAGCGCCATGGCGCCAGCCGAGCAGCCCGCGAGCGCGGCGCCTTCGCGCCAGGTCGCCTCGATGGTCGACCAGACGAGTGAGTCGCGCAGTGTCTCGGCCAGGTAGTTGGGGTCGCCACCGGAGAGGTAGATGAGACCCGCGCCATGAATCAAGGCCGCGAAGTCGGGGTTGTTCGCGTCGTCGTGGTCGTTCACCGGGACGATCACTGGTTCGACACCGAGGCGTTCCGCTTGGGTGATGCCCAGCTGGTGCCAGTGGTCGACGACCGAGGGGCCGTCTTGGACCGCGGCGGTGGCGAGTTGCACGTAGCGCGCAGGACGACCCGCGATGAGGCTCCCCTCGAGGTCAGCCATCTCGGGCAGGTACTCACCCGAACCCACGAGCGCTATTGGGCCCGGACCTGGTTCAACGCTCATCACCCTCCAGTGCCCAGTCGATTCAGTAAATCTATCGGTCGCCACCTAGTGTCAAGCGTGACGCACCGGCCCGCGAGCCGCGGCCGCGACGGGAGGTTGGTCGATGAGCAAGAGCGAGGACGAGGCGAGCGGCGTGTGCTTCAGAGTCGAGCGCGCGATGCGCTCGTCGCCCGGGTCGATCTTTGACGCGTGGACCAAGCACTTCGACACGTGGTTCGCGCGACCCGGCGCCATCGCGATGGAAGCGACCGTCGGTCGTCCGTACTGGTTCGACGTCGAGCACGACGGCGCTCACTACTCGCACTACGGCCTCTTTCTCGCGGTGGAAGAGCCTCACCTCATCGAACTCACGTGGGTCACCGGACGCAACGGCACGGACGGCGCCGAGACGGTGGTCCGCGTCGAACTCGACGCCTTCGAGGGAGGTACCTACGTGCGTCTCAGCCACGGCGGCTTCTACGACGAGGCCGCCGCGGCACGCCACAGAGATTCGTGGCCGGGCATCCTCGAACGTCTCGACGAGCGCTTAACCCCCGAGGGCTAGAGCAGCGTCGTACACAGGTCGTAGATCTCGCGCGGCACCTTGCGTTTGCCGGTCGCGATGGACGAGATCGGCACCAGGACGACGTTGTCGTCGCGCACCACGGGGATCATGCCGAACTTTCCCGCGACCACCGCGTCGTACGCGGCGTCGCCGACGCGCGTCGCGAAGATGCGGTCGCGCGCGCTCGGGCTGCCCCCGCGTTGGAGGTGGCCGAGGACCGTGGTGCGCACTTCGAAACCACCGAGCGCTTCGATCTGAGCCGCGACGAAAGGACCCACACCCCTCGTGGCGTGGCGAACGCCGCCAACGCCTTCGCCCGAGCCTTCGCCCAACTCAACGCCACCGAGTGTCGCGAGGTTGACGCCCTCGGCGACGACCACCAGTGAGTACTTGATACCGGCCGCGCGCCGTCGATTGATGTGGGAGATGATCTCGTCCATCGTCACGGAGAACTCGGGGATCAAGATCAGGTCGGCGCCGCCGGCGAGACCCCCCATCGAGGCGACCCATCCGGTAGAGCGTCCCATTGTTTCAACCACGATCACGCGGTGGTGCGAGATAGCGGTGGTGTGGAGTCGATCAAGCGATTCGGCGACGATGTTGATGGCCGTGTCAAAACCGATGCAGAAGTCGGTGCCCGGAAGGTCGTTGTCGAGCGTCTTGGGGACCCCGACGACTGGTGCTCCACGCTCGGCCAGCCAGTTGGAGATTCGTTGCGTGCCGTCGCCGCCGATGGCGACCAGGGCGTCGAGGTGCTCGTCGATCGCCTTGAGGACCAACTCGCGACCGCCGTCGGGCTCGTCGAGGTTGAAGCGGGCGGTGCCGAGGAGAGTGCCACCGTGACCGATCACGCCGCGAAGGTCGTCGGCGGTGAGCAGGGTGCCGTCGAAGTCGCCCGCGAGGCCCGCCCAGCCGTTGGCGATCCCCACGACGTCGTGTCCGTCGCGCAACGCGATCTCACCGATGGCCTTGATGGCCGCGTTGAGTCCGGGCGCGTCCCCGCCAGCCGTCAGCACACCAATGCGCATTACTGCTCCCTCGCCAAACCCAGACCCATCTGCAGTCTAGGGACGTGGCGTGGCCAGTTTCCGGACGCCGCTAGACGAGCGCCTCTTCGCGCACGACGTCGGCGCGGGTCAAGAGCAGGGTGAGCACGAAGCTCAAGACGAGCGCCAACAGCACGCCGAGGTTGGCGTAGGCCCAGTTCCCGCTCTTGCCGCCGAGACCGATCGGTCCTAAGAGGTAGCCCTGCCAGCTCAACCACGAGGCCGCCGAATTGGTCACGAGGCCGAGACCGAGCACCGAGGAGACGACGGTGATCAAAATGGGCGTGACGCGAAGGTCGCCGTAGCGTCCGCGAGGTTCGTAGAAGTCAGCCTCGGCGTAGTCCTTGCGTCGAAGCGCCATGTCGGCCAAGAAGACCCCGCACCACGCGGCGATCAGTACGCCGACGGTGATCAAGAACCCTTCGAACTGCCCGAAGAAGTTCTTGTTGACGAAGAGGATGTAGATGGTGCCGAGCAACATGATGACGCCGTCCACGCCAGCCGCCGCGTAGCGCGGGATCTTGAGCCCCGCCGAGAGTAACGCGAGACCCGAGGAGTAGATGTCGAGCACCGCACCACCGACCAGCCCGAGGATGGCGACGATGACGAAGGGTACGAGGAACCACGTGGGTAGCAAGTTAGCGAGCGCCCCGACCGGATTGTCACCGACCGCACTCTCCAGGCTCGAGGACGACCCGGCCAGCAAGAGCCCGAAGAAGAGCAGCACGAGGGGCGCGATCGACGACCCGAACGTCGTCCACCAGACGACGCCGCGCGAGGAGGCGCTGCGCGGCAGGTAGCGCGAATAGTCCGCGGCGACGTTCACCCAACCGAGTCCGAAGCCGGTCATGACGAAGACCAGTGCACCGACCGTCGCCTGGAAGGTCCCACTGTGGAGGTGGCTGACCGTGTGCCAACTGATGTGCTTGATCGTCAGTCCGATGAACACCACGGTCAAGATCGCGGTCACGACGGTGATGATCAGTTGCATGCGCATGATGAGGTCGAAGCCCATAACGCCGCCGGCGATAATGAGGGCGGCGATCACGATCATGGCGACGACCTTCGTGGCGTCACCGCCGCTCCAGCCGATGCGGGCAAAGACCGTCGACGTCGCGAGCACGGCGGTCACCGTGAGGGCGGTCTCCCACCCGACACAGAGGAGCCACGAAATCCCCGACGGTAGGCGAGAGCCGCGCACCCCGTAGGCCGCCCGGCTGAGCACCATCGTCGGTGCGGAGCCGCGCTTGCCGGCGGTGGCGATGATGCCGCACAGCCAGAAGCTGAAGACGATCCCGATGGCCCCGACGATTACCGCCTGCCAGAAGGAGATGCCGAACTCCAAGACGAAGGCGCCGTAACTGAGACCGAGCACCGAGACGTTCGCCCCGAACCACGGCCAGAAGAGGTCACGGGGATAGCCCTTGCGCTCGTTCTCGACGATGACGTTGATGCCGTTTTCTTCGATACGGAGGGCGCTCGCGCCGCCCCGCTCCGTGCGTTCTGCTAAATCGTCGCTCACCGGACCTCCTCGCGACCACCCCGTGAGTCGCTGGCAATGATTGTAGGAGGTGACGCGCACACCTCCATACGGCGACGTTCGCGAACGCGAGAGAGTTCACGACGGTTATTAGGGTGTGGAGGCATGAGCGACGTGCCTCGACTCTTCTGTCTCGACACCGTGCTGGTCGACGTGGTGCTCAAGGTCGCCGCGTTACCCACCCGTGCGGGTGACACGCTCGCGAGAGAGCAACTCATCACGACCGGTGGCGGCTTTAACGCGATGAGCGCGGCCGCGCGCCACGGCCTCGGCGTCGTCTACGCCGGGCGACTGGGGGTGGGACCCTTCGCGTCGATGGCCGAGGCGTCGCTGAAGAGCGAACACATCGCTGCCCCCATCGAGCGCAATTCGTCCCTCGACACCGGGATCTGCGTCGTGCTCGTCGAACCCGACGCCGAGCGGTCCTTCGTCTCTTCTCGCGGCGCCGAAGACACCCTGCGCGCCACCGATCTCGTGGCTCTCGACGTGCGCGATGGCGACTACGTGCTGGTCTCGGGCTACAACGTCATGTACCTCGGGGTGGCGGAAGTGGTGCTGGCGTGGTTGGCGCAACTTCCCGATGAGGTTGTCGTGGCCTTCGATCCGGCGACTCGCATGGTCGACATCCCAGCCGAGAACCTTGAAGCGGTGCTGGCGCGGACTGACTGGTTGATCTGTAACGCCACGGAGGGGGCGACGCTCTCGAGGAATCCCGACGTCTTAGAGAGCGCGTCGTTACTCGCGACGATGAGCGATCGATTGAACGTACTCATTCGAAACGGAGCCAACGGCTGCGTGGTGGCGACCAATCATCGAGTGGCGTCCATCGTCGACGGCTTCACGACGGAGGTCGTCGACCTCAACGGCGCGGGTGACGTTCACAACGGCGTCTTCCTCACGGAGTTGGCCGGGGGGCAGACACCCTACGACGCGGCACGGTGGGCCAACGCCGCCGCCGCGATCGCGATTAGTCGTTTCGGACCGGCCAGCGGTCCAACGCGCGAAGAAGTCGCCGCGTTCATCGCCAACGTGTAGCGAGGCGCGACCGAGTACCAGCGTGCTCCGCTCGTGGCTGANNCGCCCCGAGTTTGGGTGGCGGAGCCCTAAGTTGTCGCCGTGGTGAGTCGTCGTGATGAAATCGATAGTCGGCGTCTACTTACGCGCGGCCGCCGATTGGAAGCGGTAACGCTCGGTTGGAATGTCGCGGGTGTGGTGGTCCTCGCAGTCGCGGCCGTCACGGCGCGCTCGGTGGCCTTGGCGGGCTTCGGACTAGACAGCGTCATCGAGATTGGTGCCTCGTGTGTCGTGTTATGGGAACTGGCTGATGCTTCGCGTAGTCGCCAACGAAGAGCGCTGCGAATGATTGGCACCGCGTTTCTTGCCCTAGCCCTCTATCTGTCGGTGCAGAGCACGGTGGTGCTCGCCGTTGGCTTCCGTCCGCACCACAGTCCGCTCGGCGTCGTATGGACTGCAATGACCGCGGTCACCATGTTCGCTCTCGCCACCGCGAAATCAAAGGTCGGCTCCCGACTCGACAATCACGTGCTTATGGCCGAAGGTCGTGTGACCATGATCGACGGCGTTCTTGCTACCGCTGTCCTCCTCGGCCTTCTCCTGAACGCGCTCGTAGGTTGGTGGTGGGCCGATCCGGCCACGGGGTACGTGATCTTGTACTACGCGGTCCGCGAAGCTCGCGAGGCGCTGAAAAGCTCGAAGTGATCACTTCGGAGCCCGCTTGGAGCGTGAGCGGTGCACGGAGCGGCCGCGAGGCTCGAGCGCGTGTCAGTGAATGCGTCCGTCGCTTCACCGGTCGCGCCGCGACTGACCGAGGTGTGTCCTCAGGCCGTTGGACACATTGACACTCGCGGCCCCAACGAGGTCGCGGGCGTCAGAAGTAGTTTTCCCCTAGTTCCTCGCTCCACTTCGCGACGCGCAGTTCACCTCGCGGGCCGCTCCAGGAGTACACGGGTTTGATGTCGAGGACCTGGGTGTCGTTGATCGCGTCGAGGCCCCGCACGACGAGTGAGCGCTTGTCGACGTGTTCGAGGGCCACCACCGAGAGCATGAGTCGGTTCGGGCGGTCCTTGTTTCGCTGGGCGAAGATCCCGACGTCGGGCCAGTCCTTATTCCCCCGGGGGCGTCGATGCCACGGAGCGGGCGGTACGTTCTCGGCCAACGCCGCGAAGAAGACGATCTCGACGTGGGAGAACTCCTCGAGTCCCCGCAGGGCGGAGGTGGGCACGTCCTCGGCTAGTTCGATCGTCGAAACAAAGTTGTCCCAGTTGTCGTCGGCCAGTTCGCGCCGCTCGTTCCTGACGTAGGCGACGGTCCGCATTAGAGGTTCCACGGAGCCAATCTAGTGAAGTGAGTAAATACTCGCTTCGATCGTTAAAAGTACGGAGACGCGAGCGATATGGTGGGGCGTTCGAGAGAGGGCGAGATGGCCGAGCTGACTTTTACCTACGGCACCATGGCCGCCGGGAAGTCCACCCTCGCGCTGCAACTGTGCTGGCAGCTCCGCGAGAGTCGCTCGGACGTGGCGCTGTGGACCTTCGGTGACCGCAGCGCCGAGGGAATGGTGACGAGCCGCATCGGCATCGAAGCCGCCGCGGAAGCCGTCGCGCCCGGAGCGTCGCTTGAAGGTCCGATCGCGGAACTCACCGCCCGTGGCGTGAAGACGCTGGTCGTCGACGAGGCGCAGTTCGCGACCGTGGGTCAAATCGACGACCTCGCCCGATTGGTCGACGAGCACGACGTGGACGTGCACGCCTTCGGGCTCTCGGCCGACTTTCTCCTCAACGTCTTCCCGGCCTCGGCGAGACTCTTCGCGATCGCCGACTGGTGCCACGAGCTACCACTGACCTCCTCGTGTTGGTGTGGACAGAAGGGGCGATGCAACGCTCGGGTGGTCGATGGGGTCGTCGCGCGCGAGGGATCCCAGTTCGTGACGGGCGACGTCGCCGCTGGGGCGGTGCACTACCAGGTGCTCTGTCGCACCCACTACCGGCTCGGTCAACTCGCCCCAGCGGCCGATCACGACTGATGATTGAGTGGACAAATTGTCCATTTTTTGCCAGAAGATGAACGTTTTCGTGACCGCTTGTCGTGCAGACTGTGACGATGTCGTTTGAGACCAACACCACGCCGAGCGCCCTCACCGAGGTGGGCGAAGTCTGCTCGAGCCCGTGGGGGATCTTCGCGGGGTGCCCTCGTTGCGGCACGGCGCTTGGCCCGGTGCACGCGCGCTTTCGCTGCCTCGCCTGCGGGTGGCGCGACAGCAGCGTCGATTAAGGGCTAATCGTCGCGATTCTTAGTGAATTCCTTGTTTTTGGATTGATTTCACTTATCAAGACACTGCATTTCACCCACCGTTAACTTTCCCTTCCTAGTTTGCTGCTGGCAAAACATTCGAGCGTCGAATGGTCGCGTCAGCAGTTCAATCTTTCTTTAGGAGGAAAGTTCAGAATGAAGAAATCACTCAGGCTTCTCTCGGCGGTAGCACTCGCCGTCAGTGGTCTCATTACCGTGGCGATTTTGCCAGCAAGTGGCGCGGCCAAGACCAAAGTGGTGGTCTGTTTTAAGCTCCGCGGTAGCGTCGTGAAGTCAGCCAAGTTCAAAGGTCACTGCGCGACCGGCTGGTCGAAGACCAGGCCCAAGACACCCACGAACAGCTTGATGGGCTCGAATAAGCCCGGCGACACCGACCTCGTCGTGCCGAGTTCGACCACGCTCAACATCAACGGATCGTCCTTCGACGCGCCGTTGGTTGGCGTGACGACCTCAGGTTCAACGGCCTACAGCGCCGGCGGCAAGGTCACGTTCAGTGCCTACCCCGCGGGCGGTTCGGGATCGGGTCGTACCGGCATCACGAACGGTTCACTCCAGATCGGCTTCTCGGACGTTCCGATGACGGCCGGCGCGGGCACCTTGCCCGCGGGCGTGACCGAGTCGAACTACGTCCAGGTGCCCTACCTCGAGGGTGGCGCGGTCGTCGGCTACAACCTCGGCGGCGGCTTCGACGGACTGAAGCTCACCGCGACCGAAGTCGCAGAGATCTACAACGGGAAGATCACCCAGTGGTCGGACCCCGCGATCGTGGCGACCAACGGCGGGGCGTCGTCGACCCTGGGTAAGGCTCTCACCTTGCTCGGTACCGCGAACGAGCCGAAGGACACCATCAAGGTGCTCTACCGCGCCGCGAGTTCCGGCACCACCGAGGCCTTCACCTACTGGCTCTACGACGCCGGTAACTCGGGCATCGCGCCCAGTGGTGGTTCGGTCATGGAGGGTTCGGGCGGCGCCTGGAAGGCGACCAACATCGACGGCGTCGCGAACAACGCGGGCATGGCCACGACGTTGGACGCCACCCT
>PLER01000138.1:0-33577 GCA_003136495.1 Acidimicrobiaceae bacterium | reverse complement strand
TACCTCGACTGGGAGACGCACTACGGACAGAGCGCGCTAGCCGAGGGCGAAGGTTACGTGCCACTGCCCGCCGCAACCCAGGCGTACGCCCGAGCACAGCTCGAGACGGTTACCTCGGGTGGCACGGTCTGCGTGACCCAGAGCTCCTAGTCATCGGTATCTAAGAAAGGAAGTTGGTAGTTCACAGCATGGACCCGGTAGCTGTCGACATCCTGAAGAGCGAGGAGGTGGTGGCGGGAAATACTCCCGCCGCCACCCCTCGTTCGTGGTACTCGAACGTCCTCGTCGTGGCGGCGGTACTCTTCGCGGCGGTCAGTGTCGGCTTCGTGGGCTCGATCTTTTGGAGCTCCCTGCCGACGTGGGTCCACCACGGCGGCACGCTGCTGACCAGCTCGGCGTGGGTCTCGCCCGCTGGTCCATTCGGCGGTCTCTCCATGATCACCGGGACCTTCGAAACCTCGATCATCGCGCTCGTCATCGCGGTGATCATCGGTCTCGGGACGTCAATCTCCATCGTCTTTTTCATCCCCCGGCGCTTTCGCACGGTGGTGGCCACGCTCGTTGAGCTCTTAGCCGCTATCCCGAGTGTCGTCTACGGCCTCTGGGGACTGCTCGTGATCGCGCCCTGGATGGAAGTCACGGTGAACCCGTGGCTCAACAAGTGGCCCTTCGCCAAGACCATCTTTGGTAACTCGGGCCAGGAGTTCGGTACGTCGCTCCTTCTCGCCTCGATTGTGCTGGGCATCATGATCCTGCCGACCTTCGTGGCGATTAGCCGTGAGGTCATCGCCGTCGTGCCCCAAGACCTTCAAGAAGCGAGCCTGTCACTGGGCGCCACGCGCTGGCAGATGATCCGAGAGGTCGTGCTCCCCACTGCCAAGATCGGCCTCTTCGGCGCGACGTTCTTGGCGCTGGCTCGCGCGACCGGTGAGACGGTCGCCGTCGCGCTCGTCGCGGGCAGTGTCGCCAACGCCCAGTTCCACCTGCTGTATCCCGGCACGTCGATTGCGGCGTGGATCGCCACGGAGTTCGGTGAATCCCAGGGCACCGAGATCTCGGCGCTGATGGCCCTCGGGGTGATCTTGATGTTGCTCAACGTCGGCTTGGCCCTGATTAGCCGCGCCCTAGTGAGCCGACAACGAAAGGTCTTGGCGCGCGTATGACCGACCTCATCGAACTCGAAGAACCCACCGAACCGAGCACCTCGTCGCGCGAGGAGATCCGGCGCATCTCGGACAACGCTCGCGCCCGCCGCGTGGTCACCTCGCGCATCATGGTCGCCCTCTGTGGCGTGGCGCTGCTGATCGCCGCCGTACCGCTCGTCGCGCTCCTCTACCAGTTGATCGACAAGGGCGCCGGGCAGCTCAACCTCGACTTCTTCACGAAGCTGCCACAGACGCCGACGTTGATTGCCCCCAACGCCACCGGCGGTATCTCGAACGCGATCGTTGGCACCATCGCCCTCACCCTCTACGCGTCGATCCTCGCGATCCCCGTCGGCGTGTTGGTCGGGGTCTACCTCGCCGAGACCAACTCAAAGTTCGCGACGACCCTTCGCGTGATCGCCCAGACCATGGCCGGTGCGCCGTCGATTTTGATGGGCCTGTTCGCCTTCTCCTTCATCGTGCACGACCTCAACGTCGGCTTCACCGCCATCGCCGGTTCATTCGCGCTCGCGGTGTTGATGTTGCCGGTGATCATCATCTCGACCGAGATAGCGGTGCGTAACGTGCCCAACTCCTTGCGCGAAGCGGGTCTCGCCCTCGGGGCGAAGCCGCACATGGTGTCCACGAAGGTGGTGTTGCCCTCGGCGGTCACCGGCATCGTCACCGGCGTCATCCTCGCGATCTCGCGCGCGGTCGGTGAGACGGCGCCCGTGTTGCTCGTGATCGGGGGTGGCTTCACGAACTCCTGGCAGCCGTTCAACCCGGTGTCGGCGATGCCGCTGGCGATTTTCGAGAACGCCAAGTCCGAGTGGCCGAGCCAGCGCGCTCAGGTCTGGGGGATTGCGTTAGTCCTGGTCGCATTCGTTTTTGTATTGAGCCTTACCGCCCGGATTTGGGCTTCGAGAAAGCAGCAGGTTAGAAACTAACTATGGAAGAGACTGAGACAGAGACCATGACCGAGATTCAAGCAGTCCCCACAACGCAAGTGGTCACGCCTCGGGTGCGCGGACCGATCGAGATGCAGCTCAAAAACGTCGCGGTGTCCTTCCACGGTCGCACGGCGGTGCGTGACTGCACCTTTGACGTAGAGAAGAATCGCGTCACGAGCCTGATCGGACCGTCGGGCTCGGGTAAGACGACGCTGCTGCGTGCGCTCAATCGCCTTCACGACTTGACGCCCGGCGCGAAAGTGAGCGGGCAGATCATTCTCGAGGGCACCGACATCTACCGCGGGAACCTCACGGTGACCGAACTGCGTACGCGCGTCGGCATGGTCTTCCAGCGACCGAATCCCTTTCCGACGATGTCGATCTACGACAACGCCGTTTCGGGCCTTCGCTTCAACGGCATCAAGAAGAAGTCACTGCTCGACGAGGCGGCCGAGTCCTCCTTGCGTTCGGCGGCCCTGTGGGACTCGGTCTCGAGTCGCCTCAAGGTAGCGGCCTCGAATCTCTCGGGTGGCGAACAGCAGCGACTCTGCATCGCACGCGCGCTGGCGCTGGAGCCCGAGGTGCTCTTGATGGACGAGCCCACCTCGGCGCTCGACCCCGTCGCGACGTTGCGCATCGAAGAGCTGATGACCAGCCTGAAGAGTCGCGTGACCGTGGTCATCGTGACCCACAACATGCAACAGGCCGCGCGAATCTCCGACGATTGCGCGTTCTTGTTGATGGGTGAGG
Organism: Acidimicrobiaceae bacterium; assembly: GCA_003136495.1. Lineage (GTDB taxonomy): Bacteria > Actinomycetota > Acidimicrobiia > Acidimicrobiales > RAAP-2 > RAAP-2. The sequence continues at coordinate 30,732 of PLER01000138.1, read as the reverse complement.
ACCGCGCGGGTGAGCTCATTGAGTTCGACACCACCGAGAAGATCTTCAATAACCCCGTCGACTCGCGCACCCTCGACTACACCCTCGGCCGCTTCGGTTGATCGCGGCCCGTGGGGCCGTGGCAGACTAACCAGAACCGTCGTTCTGGAGGGTGCATCGTGGGCAATGAACTGTGGCAGGAGTCGGCGACGACCCTCGCCAACTTGATTCGAAGTGGGCAGACCTCCTCGCGCGAGGTCGCCGAGGCCCACCTCGCGCGCATCGACCAGGTCAATCCCGCGCTCAACGCGGTGGTCGAGGTGCGACCCGAGGAAGTCCTCAAAGAGGCCGACGCGGCCGACGCCGCGCAACGCGACGGCAAGTCCCTCGGGGCGCTGCACGGGGTGCCCTTCAGCGTCAAGATCAACCTCGACGTCGCGGGCTACGCGACCAGTGAAGGTTGCGTGGCCTTAAAAGATTTCATGGCGACGGCTGACGCGCCGATCGTCGAACACATGCGTCGCGCGGGGGCGGTGGTGTTGGCCCGCACCAATATGCCCGATCTCGGGCTGCGCATCAACACGGTGTCCGAACTCTACGGCGCCACGCACAATCCCTGGAAACACGGTTACACCGCCGGGGGCTCGTCGGGTGGTGAAGCGGCGTCGATCGCCTCGGGCATGAGCCCGATCGGCCTCGGCAACGACATCGGGGGGTCGCTGCGCAACCCCGCCTTTTGTTGCGGGATCGCCTCGATCAAGCCCTCCCGCGGACGCGTCGCCCAGGGCAACCCGAGCGCGCTGTTCGACATGCCGGTCAACTCCCAGTTCATGCTGGCGGACGGGGTGCTCGCTCGTCACGTCGGCGACGTTCGCCGCGGACTCGAGGTCGTCATGGGCGCCCACCACGGCGACCCGCAGTCCATCGACGCACCACTGCAGGGACGCCCCGTGGCCAAGCGCGTCGCCCTGGTCGCCGAGCCCGGTGGCGGGACGACCCACCCCGACGTCGCCGAGGGCGTGCGGATCGCCGGACGCGCGCTCGAGGCGGCTGGCTACGAAGTCGAAGAGGTCGAGCCGCCGTTGCTCGTCGACGCGTACCTTTCGTGGGCCGAGTTGATGATGACCAGTCTCGCGGTGGCGCGACCGTTGATCGAGCCCGTGATGGGAGAAGAAGGTCGCCGGTTCTTAGATCTGAGCAGCGTCGAGTTCCCGCCCGCGACGCCGGAGTCGACGGCGCTCATGTTCATGTTTCGCTACAAGGTGGCGCGCGCGTGGCGCGAGTTCTTGACCAACTACCCGTTGATTGTCGGTCCGACCTGGACGCAGCCTCCCTTCGAGCTGGGCTTCGACATCAAAGACGCCGAGTCGGCGATGAGAGTCGTCGAGCTGTTTCGCTTCGTGCTGCCGGCCAACCTGCTCGGCCTGCCCGCGGCCTGTGTCGCGACGGGTGTGGCCCACGGACTGCCGACGGGTGTGCAAGTCATCGGTGACTTGTTGCGCGAGGACCTCTGTCTCAACGCCGCCGAGGCGATTGAAGAGAGCGTCGGCGTGCTCACGCCCATCGACCCGCGCGCCTAGCGCGTGAGCGTCTCGGTCCGTCCGATCGAGCCGGGCGACGTACGCGCCGCGTCGCTGGTCGTGAAGGGCGGCGCGAACTTTCCCGACGAGGAACACGAGGACAACGTCGAGGCGTACTGGTCGGCGGTCACCGAGACGCGCGCTCGTCGTGGCGACGTCCTCGTGGCCGACCTGGACGGCGAGGTGGTCGGCGTGCTGCAGGTAATCGTCTTTCAACACTTTCAATACACCGGCGGATGGTGCGCGGAGCTCGAGAGCGTCCACGTACGAGACGACCAGCGCAACCGGGGTGTTGGCGCGGCCTTGCTGGCGGCCGCCGAGGACGTCGCGCGACGAGCGGGTTGTTACCGGGTGCAACTCACGAGTCGCAAGTTCCGTGTCGACGCGCATCGTTTCTACCTCGCCCACGGTTACGAGGCGACGAGCGAAGGTTTTAAAAAGTCCCTCTAGGCGACGGCGACCTCGCGCAGCGAGCCGTCGTCCACGTCAAAGACGAAACCTCGAATTTCCTGGTCGTCGACGAAGGCGCTCCTCCGAAGCGTCTCGACGGTGCGCCGCACGTCCTCGTCGACGTCGCGGTACGCCCCGAGTCGAAACGGTGGTCGTTCGCCGAGAGAGTCCGTGATCTCATCCAGCAGAGTTTCCTCGTCGAAGGACTCGAGGCCACATCGCGTGTGGTGGATCACCATCACCGCTCGCGTGCCGAGGAGTCGTTGACTGAGTAACAAGGAGCGCACGGCGTCCTCGCTGGCGAGGCCGCCGGCGTTGCGCACGAGGTGCACCTCGCCGAGGTCGAGACCGAGTGCCCCGAAGAGGTCGAGACGAGAGTCCATGCAGGTGAGCACGGCGAGGTGCAGTGCGGGAGCCGTGGGGAGTTCGCGGTGCCCGTGGGTGGTGACGTAGTGCGCGTTGTGCGCGAGGAGTTCATCGATGACGGTCATCGCACCATTGTAGAAAACCGCCAGTTTCGCAGCGTCACGCGCCGCGTGAGTACGCTCGCTTTGGGAGGTGGCTATGGAGCACATGGATGAGGTTCGTGAGGAGTTACGTCAGCCCGCACTCGACTTACACGCGCTGATCCCCGACGTCATGAAGGGCTACGCCGCGCTCTCGGGCGCGGCCTTCGCGGAGGGGGAACTCTCGAGTGGCGTGAAGGAGATGATGGCGTTGGTCATCGCGGTCACCCGTGAGTGTGACGGGTGCATCGTCGCGCACGCGCGCGGGTGCGCCCGGGCGGGCGTCACGCGTCAACAGGTCGCCGAGGCGATGGGCGTGGCGGTAGCGATGAACGGCGGCCCCGGCACGGTCTGGGGACCACGGGCGCTGCGCAGCTTTGACGAAGCGATCGCCGCGAGGAAGGCCTAGAGGTCGTAGGGCAGGTGCTTGATGCCGTTGACGAAACTCGACGCGAGTTGGTCCGGCGGCCCCGTCGGGTGGATGTTCGGGGCGCGCGAGAGTAACTCGCGCCACATCACCCTGATCTCTCGGCGAGCGAGGTGGGCGCCGAGACAGAAGTGGGGACCGGGCGCGCCGAAGCCGTAGTGGTCGTTCGGGGTTCGCCCGAGGTCGAAGACGTAGGGGTCGGCGAAGACGTCCTCGTCGCGGTTGGCCGAGTTATAGAACAACAACACGCGATCGCCGGCCGAAAGGTCAAAGCCCGAGAGGGTGTAGTCGCTCGCTAACGTGCGGCGCATCCAGATCACCGGTGACGCCCAGCGGACGATCTCCTCGACGGCGGTCTTCGCGAGTCCGTCGAAGTCCGCGGCCCAGCGGTCGCGCTGCTCGGGGTACTGCCCGAAGGCGTTGAGTCCGTGGGCGAGCGCGGTGCGAGTGGTCTCGTTGCCGGCGGCGACGAGCAGGACGAAGAATGAGGCCAGTTCCTGTTCGGTCAACTTCTCCGATTCGATCTCCGCGTTGACGAGTGAACTCGTGATGTCGTCGATGGGCTGATCGCGCCGGTACTTGCCGAGTTCCTCCATGATGCCCGTGACGGTGGCGGCGGCGTCCAAGATCGCGAGCACCGGGTCGGTGCCCTCGGGGATGTACTCCACGTCGCCGTTAGAGAGGATCACGTTCGAACAGCGCAGCACCGTCGCGTACTCGCTCTCGGGTACGCCCATCATCGAGCAGATGATCTCTAGGGGAAAGGGCGCGGCGATGTCGAGGGTGAAGTCCCCGGTGCCGTCCCTCAACGCCCTGGTGACGAGTTCGTCGGCGACGCGCTCGATGGACTCCTCGACGGCGCGGATGTTGCGAGGGTTAAAGGCGTTCGAGACGATACGGCGCAGACGGGCGTGTTTGGGGTTGTCGGTCGAGATCATGCCCGAGAAGTACTCGACCATCTCGGAGGGTAGATCGACCAGGGAGACCGCCCCGGGGCCGGAGAGGAAGACCTCGGGGTGCTTGGACGCCTCGGCGACGTCGACGTGGCGCGTCAGGGCGTAGTAGCCGTTGCCCTTGGGGAACTCGATGGCCGAGTCCTCGAGGATGGGGTCGTCGTAGTGGGTGATGGGTGCTTCGGCCCGCAGGAGTTGGAACGCCCCTTCGCGCTCGGCGTAGGGGCGCTTCCAGAACTCGACGTCCGAGAGGTCGATCTCCTCGACCGTGAGCACGCTGGTGGGTTCGTACACCCCCTCATCGTAGTGAGCGCGGACCACGCGGGCACGGAACGCTCTGTGCACGGCAGACTGAAGGAGTGGAACTCACCGATCAAGAACGAGGCAGTCGACTCAGCGCGCTCAACGCGCTGATCGACCTCATGCGACCTTCCGTCCAGGCCGACGGTGGGGACCTCGTTCTCGTACGTTGTGACGTCGAAAGCGGCGTCGTCGAGGTGCAACTCGGGGGGGCGTGCTCGAGTTGCGCGATCTCCACCGACACCCTTCAAGGGGGGGTGACGAGAATCCTGACGGACCGACTCCCCTGGGTGACCGAAGTGATCGGGGGCCTCGACGACTCGCTCGACCCCGAGGACTCGTCGCTCCTGGGCACCGGCGGCTACGTGCCGCGCTACCGCCAACTCTGACCTACAGCGACGCGGGGACCGTCACTCCCGTCAAACCTTCGGCGACCGACCACAAACGCGCCGCCACCTCGGGGTGACGGGCGCTCCGGGGCGTGCGCACCAACGTGGTGGGCCCGGTGAGGCCCATCGGTCCTCGCGGTCCGTAGTACGCACCGTTCGTCGCGTCGGGGCTCGTGGCGCCAAAGAGCATCGGCTCGGTGCCCTGGGCGACCTCTTGGGCGGGCAAGTAGCGAAGGTCGCCGAATATCGAACGCTTGGGCTTCTTACGACCGAGGTTCGCTCCCGCGTCGAACAGGTTGGTGCGGGTGTAGCCCGGGTGGGCCGCATTGCTCATGAGGTCCCAGTCACGCTCAGTCGCGAGGAGCGCCAGGTGCTGGGCGAATAGTAAGTCGGCAAGTTTGGACTGTGCGTAGGCCGCGAACGGGCGGTAGTGGCGCTGTCGCTGGAGATCGTCGAACTTGATGCGACCGACGGCGGCGGCGCTGGAACTCATCGTGGTGACCGTCGGCCCGGCCGCAGCGAGGAGGAGGGGGAGCAGACGAAGCGTCAACGCAAAGTGACCTAAGAAATTCGTCGCGAACTGCAGTTCGAATCCGTCGGCCGACGCCATGCGCGTGGGCGGCATCATCACCCCGCCGTTATTGAGCAGCACGTCAATGGGCACGTTCTCGTGCGTCAGCGCTGTCGCGAAGCGCTCCACGGACGCGAGGTCCGCCAAGTCAAGTTCCCGCACTTCGAGCGCCGCCGCGGGGAACTCCTCCACGATCTCCTCACGAGCCGTCGCGCCCTTATCGAGGTTGCGCACGGCGAGCACGACGTTGGCGCCCGCCCCTGCGAGGCGTCGGGCGGCCTCCTTGCCCGTGCCGCTGTTAGCGCCGGTGACCACGCAGAGCTTGCCTTCTTGGGTGGGGACTCGGTACACGGTTGGTCCTTTGGCGATGAGAGAGCGGCGCCCCTCGATGTCGAAGCGTACCGGCCTTCGCTGCGTTGATCCCGCTGACCCTCGCCGGTGCGGGTACGCGCTAGGTGGTGACCCGGGGCTCTTTGGGCAGACCGAGGGCCCGCTCGCCGATGATGTTGCGCTGGATCTCGGCGGTGCCGCCCCAGATGGTCTCGGAGCGAGCGAAGAAGAACGCGGCCTGGAGTTCCGAGACCGGGTAGTCCGAGCGACCTCGGCGAAACGCCCCCGAGGGGCCCGTGACGGGACCCTTGCCGGTCAGGATCTGGGCCTCCATCCCCACGATGTCGATCGCCAGTTCCGTGGAGGCGCGATGTGCCTCGGACCAGAACATCTTGTTACAGGCCCCGAGCAACGCGGCGTGGTGGGTGTTATTGAGTGCGTCGGTCAGGGTGCGGTACCCGTTGATCTCCATGATCTTGACCTTCGACCACGCCTTGACGAGCGCGTCGCGAACCAGCTCGTCGTTAAGTCGGTTGACCCGACGGGCTTCGCTGACGATGAACTCCCACTCCTTTAAGAAGCGGCGATATCCCGTCGTCGAGGAGGACCCTCGCTCGAATCCGAGCGTCGTCATGGCGACCTTCCACCCGTTGTTCACGCCACCGATCACGTTGGCCTTGGGACAGCGAGCGTTGGTGAAAAAGACCTCGTTGAACTCGGCGGATCCGTCGACCTGGGTGATCGGGCGCACGTCGACCCCGTCTTGATGCATGGGAACGAGGAGATAGCTGATGCCCGCGTGCTGGGGGGCGTCGGGGTCGGTGCGGGTTAAGAGGAACACGTAGTCGGCGTGCTGGGCCTGCGTCGTCCAGACCTTCTGTCCGTTGATGATCCACTCATCGCCGTCGAGCACCGCGGTGGTCTTGAGGCTCGCCAGGTCCGATCCGGAGTTCGGCTCGGAGAATCCCTGGCACCAGGCGATGGTGCCGTTCAAGATGCCCGGGATGAACTCCTTTTTCTGCTCGTCGGTTCCCCACTGGAGGATCGTCGGACCGACCAACGTGTCACCGAAGAAGTCCGCACGCATCGGCGCGTTCGCCTTGGCGAACTCCTCGTTCAAGACCACCTGGTCCATCAAGGACAGTCCCTTGCCGCCGTATTCGACGGGCCAGCCGGCGCAGATCCACCCGCCGGCGAAGAGCTTCTGGGTCCAGGTCTCGTTGAAGCGAACCCGCTCCTCACCGCTTAAGGAGAAGTCCGGCTCGAACCAGCCCGCGGGCAGGTTCTCCTCGAGCCAGGCGCGGATCTCCTTGCGAAAGGTTTCGGCTTCTTGGGGATACGTCAGGTCCATAACGGGAAAGCGTAGCCACTCCGCGCTGCCTCTAGCCTGTTTGTGTCCCTGGGGGAACTGGACGAGAATAGGTCTCCCGCCCGTACGAAAGTTGCCCTTGTCCCGCTCCCTCGCCCAGACCGTCGCCGCGACCAAAGCCTCCTGGGCGCTGTCGAAAACCATCGTGGTACCCGAGGCGATACCCGCTCGGGCGGCCGAGCCCGGCAAGTACCGGGTGGCCTTCCTGGTCTACCGGGGTAACCCGCGCTGCGGCGGACAGGGGGTCTACACCCGTCACCTCACCCGCGAACTCGTCGCGCTCGGTCACAGCGTGGAAGTCTTCGCCGGCCCGCCCTGGCCCGAACTCGACGAGGGCGTGGGCTTCACGCCAGTCCCGGGGCTCGACCTCTACCGCGACCCCGACCCCTTTCGCATGCCCGCCCCTAGAGAGTTCACCTCCCTGGCCGACGTCACGGAGTTTGCGGTGATGATGAGCGCCGGCTTCGGCGAGCCCCTCGCGTTCTCTCAGCGCATCGTGAAGCTCCTCGACGCTCGTCGCGGTGACTTCGACATCGTCCACGACGACCAGTGTCTGGGCACCGGCATCTTGACCCTGCATCGTCGAGGGTGGCCGCTCTTAGAGACGCTGCACCACCCCATCACCGTCGATCGTTCCATCGCGCTGGATCACGCCGAGACGTTCTGGAAGCGCGTCGGGACGCGACGGTGGTTCGGGTTCTTGCGCATGCAGGTGCGCGTCGTCAAGCGACTCCCCGCGGTGTTGACCGTCTCGCACAACTCCAAGGCCGACATCCACGCCCAGATGGGCGTCGCGCTCGATCGACTGACGGTCGTGCCGGTCGGGGTCGATCACGAGGTCTTTCGTCCCTACGAGGACGTCGTCAAGAAAAATGGTCGCCTGATGGTTACCTCGTCCTCCGACGTACCCATGAAGGGGCTGGTGCCCCTCTTAGAGGCGATCGCCAAGTTGCGCGTCGAGCGCGACATCGACCTGGTCGTGATTGGACAGCCCCGACCGGAGGGTCGCGTCGCTCGCACCTTGGACCGGTTGGGCCTCAACGACATCGTCACGACCATCAGTGGGGTCAGTGACGAGGCGCTCGCACGCCTCTACGGTGAGGCCGAGGTCGCGATCGTCCCGAGCCTCTACGAAGGCTTCTCCCTCCCCGCCATCGAGGCGATGAGTTGTGGCGTGCCGGTCGTCGCCACGACCGGCGGCGCGTTGCCCGAAGTCGTCGGCACCAGCGGCGAGACCGGACTGCTCGTCGAGCCGAACAACCCCGAGGCGCTGGTCGAGGCGATCGGCCTGCTGCTCGACGACGCCGAGTTGCGCGCGCGACTCGGCGCGGCCGGCCGGGAGCGGGTCATGGAGCGCTTCACCTGGCAGGTCACGGCTCGGGGCACGGCGGCCTGTTACGACGCGATCCTTAGCGGGCAACCGTTGCCCGATTCGGTGATCTTTAACTGATGCTGACCGCCAAGTACGACGACTTGGGGCTGCGCCGCGGCGACAAGGTGCTCGACCTCGGCTGCGGGTTCGGTCGCCACGCCTTCGAGGCGCTGCGCCGCGGGGCCCACGTGGTGGCCCTGGACGCCGGACGCGACGAGGTCGAAGGCGTCGCCGCGATGTTCTTGGCGATGGTCGAGGCGGGCGAGCTCGTGGTGGGCACCGTCCAGGCGACCGTCGTCCAGGGCGACGCGCTGCACCTCCCGTTCCCGGACGGGACGTTCGATCGCGTGATCTGTTCTGAGGTCCTCGAGCACATCCCCGAGGACGTCGCGGCGATGCGTGAACTCACGCGGGTACTGCGCCCGGGGGGCACGATGGCCATCACCGTGCCGAGGTTCGGCCCAGAGCTGATCAACTGGGCGCTCTCGGATGAGTACCACAACGTGCCGGGCGGCCATATCCGGATCTATCGTCGCTCGGTGCTCCAAGAGCGCCTCACGTCGACGGGCCTGGTCGTCACCGCGCACCACTACGCCCACGGGCTTCACAGCCCGTACTGGTGGTTGAAGTGCTTCGTCGGCACGACCAACGACGAGCACCCCTGGGTCAAGCGCTACCACCAGCTGCTGGTGTGGGACATCATGAAAAAGCCCGCGCTCACCCGTTACGCCGAGGCCCTCCTCGCGCCACTCATGGGCAAGTCCATCGTCCTCTACCTCGCCAAGCCCCAGTGAGCCAGGTCGCCAGTTCCCTCGGTGGGGTGCCGGGGATCTTGACCCGCGACGAGCTGGCCACCACCGCGTCGTACCTCGCCGCCTTACAACTCCCGAGTGGTCAAGTCCCGTGGTTCACGGGCGGCCACAGCGACCCCTGGAACCACGTTGAAGCCGCGATGGCGCTCACGGTGACCGGCTACGACGACGAGGCGCGAGCGGCCTATCGCTGGCTCGCCGCGACGCAGCTGGGCGACGGGAGTTGGTTCAACTACTACCTCGGGGATCGCGTGCGCGACACGCGCCTGGACACCAACGTCTGCGCCTACGTCGCGGCGGGGGTGTACCACTACCTGCGCGCGACCGAAGATCTCGAGTTCGCCGCCGAGCTGTGGCCGGTCGTCGAGGCGGCGCTCACCTTCGTACTGCGCTGGCAACTCGCCGACGGCACGATTCGCTGGTCGCTCGACGCGCAGGGGCGACCCGAGTCCTACGCGCTCTTAACCGGATCGTCCTCGATCTTTCACTCCCTTCGATGCGGCGTGGCGCTCGCGGAACGACTCGGCGTCGCCAAGCCCGAGTGGGAGTTGGCCGCGGGACGCCTCGGTCACGCCGTCGCGCACCACCCCGGGGCCTTCGCCCCCAAGAACGAGTTCGCGATGGACTGGTACTACCCGATCTTCTCGGGCGCCCTACGAGAGAGCGCGGGGGTGCAACGTATAGGTGACGGCTGGGAGCGCCACGTGATGGAGGGGCTCGGCGTGCGCTGCGTCTCGACGAACGACTGGGTGACCGCCGCCGAAACGGCCGAGTGCGTGTTGGCCCTCGACGCACTCGGACTCACGACCAAGGCCCTCGACCTCTTCGCCTGCACGCGTCTACATCGTCGAGACGACGGCGCGTACTGGACCGGCATCGCCTACCCCGACCGGGTCACCTTCCCCGATCGCGAGATCACCTCCTACACCGCGGCCGCCATCATCCTCGCCGCCGACGCGCTGACCTCCTCCTCGGCCGCCTCGGGCATCTTTCGTCACGACGAGTTCGCGACTCCGCTGGACCTGCCCGAGCCGGGCTGTCCGCTGGCGCGCTAGCGCCGCTCCAGCACGCGCAGCGAACCGACCCTCGCGCGCTCGGTGAAGTAGCCACCCGCGAGCGCGGCGAGATAAATCTCGTAAGGCGGTCGACCCCCGTCCTCGGGGTCCTCGAAGACGTCGTGGATCATCAAGAGTCCCCCGGTGACGATCTTTGGCGTCCACGAGTGGAAGTCGGCCCACGCGACGTCCGCGCCGTGGCCACCGTCGATGAAGAGCAGTTCAAGCGGCTGAGCGAAGTGCGTGGCGACGACGACGGAGGGACCGACGAGGCCGATCACGCACTCCTCTAAGTGCGCGTCCGCGATAGTGCGTTGCCAGGTGGGCAGGGTGTTCAGACGTCCGTCGGCGGGATCTATCAACGACGCATCGAAGTGCTCCCACCCCGCCTGGTTCTCCTCGCTGCCGTGGTGGTGGTCGAGGGAGTAGAGGACCGAGGAGGTTGCTTCGGCGGCGGCGCCCAGGTAGACCGCGGACTTACCGCACCACGCGCCGACTTCGAGCCAGGTGCCCCCGGGAAGTTCCTCACCGAGTGCGCGGGCGTGCGAGAACAGCGCGAGACCTTCGTTACGCGGCATGAAACCTTTGACGGTGTCGGCGAAGGCGAGGAGTTCCTCGATGCGATCGCTCATTAGAGGCGGACCAGGGTGTACACGCCGAGCGCCGCGAAGATGACGCCGCCGCCTCGACGGATCCACTTAATTGGTACGACGCGTTGGAGGAACTGACCACCGTACGCGCCGAGGAAGGCGACGAGCACCAGCGCGGCGGATCCCGCGAGGTAGACCTCTAAGGGCTGGTGGGTCTTGATGGTGAAGTTCACCGCTTGAATTTGGGTCAAATCACCGAACTCGGCGACGAAAACAATGGTGAAGGCGGTCGCGATCTCTTTGAACCGAGTCCCCGCAAGTTCTCTCGCGCCATCGCGTGCGCCCTTCTCTTCTTCCATCTTCTCCGGGACGAAGAGGAGGTACGCGCCACCGCCGAGGAAGAGCACCGCGACGATGACGTCCTTCAGGTGCACCGGCAGCAGCGTCAAGAGACCCCCGGCACCTACCGCGATGCCCATCTGCACGAGGAACGCGCTCGCGGCGCCGAAGAAGATCAACAGCGAGCGCGCGCGCGTCGACATCACGATGATGGCGATCATCGTCTTGTCGGGAAGCTCCAGAACGAACATGAGGGCGAAGATGCCCAGGAACGCTCCGACGCTCACGGCAGGGTTTTAGAACTGACGGCGCACGGCGTTAGCGAAGACGACCCCGTAGCGCATTCGTTCGAGCGCTTGCTCCACGGTGCGCTGTCGCCCGACGATGGGGTGACTCGTGTGGAAGGCGTCGACCTCGGCGGCGAAGTCGGCGTCCTTGATGAAGGTCGGCAGGCACAGCGTCGAGCGGTCCATCGTGTCGGTCGGGAACTTGGCGACCGCGTCGTCCCAGCGTCCCGTGAAGTATCGCCACACGGCCGGCCCGGTCACTTCGTTGCGCCCGAGGATCCCCAACTCGGTTGAGGCGTCTTGCGTGCGGAACTCGGAGAAGCACTTCTCGGCGGCGTCGAGGGCAACGGCTTCGTCGCGGAATGCCCCGAAGCCGAAGCGGAGGTAGCGCTGCGCGTCCTGGGGCGTCGGGGCGTTGCGGTAGCGCTCGAGGAACGTCTCGTAGTCCCCAGGGCGGTCCTGACTGGCCACGATACGCAAGATGTTCCCCGCGAGGTCACCGTCGAGGTCGTTCGCCTCGTAGCGACGCACCGCTTCGGCCCGAATCGCTTCGTCGCCACCGATGGTCCCGAGGATGCCGATCACGATCGAACGGATCTGCGGCGCGAGGTCGTCCTCTCCGGCGACCTTGTCCCAGCCGAGTCGCTCGAACTGCGGGGTGAGCAGCGCGCGCACGTCCTCGACGAATTTGACACGCTGGGTGTCGCTGAGCGCGCGATAGGTGAGGTCGATGGCGCTGGCGACTGGCGTCCAGGCGGCCGGTTCGTCCTTATCGCCGAGTCCCCGCGCGATGGCGTAGAAATCCTGCCAGTCGCTCTGTCCCGCGAAGAACGACGCCCACCCGTCAGCCACGAGCGTGGCGCGCTCTAACTCTTCGAGTTCGTTGATGTGATCGCTCAAGGCAGCCAGTTCGGCCTTGGCGTAGCGCGAGCGAAACACGCCCGAACCGCCCGCGTTCACCACAACCGGCGGCTCATCGGTGACCTCTAAGGGCTCGTCGCGAAGTAGGTGTCGCGTCGGCGCGCCGCCTTTGAGGGAACGGGTGAAGAGCGGCACGACCCAGTTGGAACCAATGGCGCTCTTTCCCTCGGTGGCCCCGTAGGCGAAGGGCTGTTGGCTCAAGAATCCGTTCTCCAAGGTCACGATCGGGTACCCGCCTTGGAGAATCCAGGTGTTCATGATCTCGCGCACCGGCTGCTTGGACACCTCTTCGAGCGCGTCCCACAGGTCGGACGTGACGGTGTTGGCGTAGGCGTGCTTGGTGAGGTAGTGACGGATACCGTCGCGGAACGTCTCGGCGCCCAGGTACTGCTCGAGCATTCGCAGGACCGAGCCGCCCTTCTCGTAGGTGAGCAGGTCGAACATGCCGCGCATGTCATCGGGTGAGATGACTTCGTACTCGATGGGTCGCGTCGAGTGCAGTCCGTCCAGTTGTAGCGCCATGTCGCGGTCCGTGCCGAAGCCGACGAGGGTCTTCCACGTGGGACGATACGCGTCGGTGCAGAGGACCTGCATGAAGGTGGCGAAGGCCTCATTGAGCCAGATCCCTTCCCACCACTCCATGGTCACCAGATCGCCGAACCACATGTGGGCCATCTCGTGGTCCACGACGTGGGCGACGCGTTCGATCTCCGCGTGCGAGGCCGTCGCCGGATCGATCAAGAGGTCGGACTCGCGAAAGGTGATACACCCCAGGTTCTCCATCGCGCCCTGGGTGAAGTCGGGGATCGCCAACATGTCCAACTTGTCCCCGGGGTAGGGGATGTTGAAGTAGTCCGAGAAGAAGCGCAGCGCGAACGCGCCGGCGTCCTTCGCGAACTCCGCCAGGTGGCCCTTGCCGATCGGGTAGATCACGCGCAGCGGCACGCCGTCGACGTCGATCGCCTCGGTCTCGCCGAAGGGGCCAACCACGAAGGCGACGAGGTACGTCGACATTTTCATCGTCGGGGTGAAGCTCAAGGATCGCTGGCCGTTGCCCAGGTCGGTGTCGGTGGCGACGGGGGAGTTGGAGTAGGCCGCCAGATGGCTGGGAATCGTCAGATTGACTTGGTAGGTGGCCTTGAAGGCCGGCTCATCCCAACACGGGAAGGCCCGACGCGCGTCGCTGTTCTCGAACTGCGTGGTGGCGATGGTGTGTCGCACCCCCTCGGTGTCGACGAAACTCGAGCGGTAAAAGCCGACGAGCTGGTCGTTGAGCGAGCCGTCAAAGGCGATCTCGACGACGGCCGGACCGACGGGCAGCGTGCGCTCAAACACGAACGTCGCGGTCTCGTAGGTCTCGTCGAGTCGGTGCTCTTGGGATCGGTAACTCGTACCGTCGGCGGTGACCGTGGCGGCACCCAACTCGAGGTCGAGCGCGTGCAGGGTGAGTTCGCGCACCTCCTCGTCGATCTGGACGTCAATCTCGACGCGTCCGGCGAAGGTGAAGTTCTCCAGGTCCGGGGTGAGGAAGATTCGATAGGCCGAGGGCACCACGGTGCGGACGAGACGATAAGGATTTGTTGGGGTTTTCATTAGTCGCAAGCCTAGGACGAAACTAAGTAACCTTCCAAAGTGACTTCCACCCCCACGCCCGTGTCGCTGCGCATGAAACCCGGTCCGCATCGCCTCGCCGTGACCGGGATCGGTAACGCGATGCTCGACATCATCACCCAGGACGAGCACGAGATCTACCGCGAACTCGGACTCGTGAAGGCCGCGATGTCGCTCATCGAAGAAGACCAGTTGGAGCGATTCCTCAACGCCATGGGTCCGACCATCCAGATGTCGGGTGGATCCGTCGCGAACTCCATCGCGGGGATCGCCGCCCTCGGTGGGACCTGTGGCTACATCGGCAAGGTCGCCGACGACGAGTTCGGTGAACGCTTTCGTCACGACCTCACGTCCCTGGGCGCCGAGGTCGACCTCGCGGTGGCGAAGCCCGGGGAGGGTGCGACCGGACGCTGCCACGTCTTCATCACCCCCGACGCCCAGCGCACGATGGCGACCTACCTCGGGGCGTCGAACAAGTTGAACGTGGACGACATCAAAGAAGACCTCATCGCCCGCTCCGAGATCACCTACGTCGAGGGGTACCTCTTCGACCTGCCGCCCGCGAAGGATTCGGTGCGTAAGGTCGTCAACTTCGCCCACGAGCACGACTCGATGGTCGCCCTCTCGCTCTCGGACATGTTCTGCGTGGATCGACACCGACGCGACTTCTTAGAGCTCGTGACCACCGACGTCGACGTGCTCTTGGCGAACGAGACCGAGATACTCTCACTCTTTCAGTACGAACACCTCGAACAGGCCTTCGCCGCCCTCGACGAACTCGGTGTCCTCGCCGTCGTGACGCGAGGTCCCATGGGCGCCGACGTCGCCACGGTCTCGGGCGTGGTCAGCGTGCCGGCGGCCGAGGTCGAACACGTGGTGGACCAGAACGGTGCGGGCGACATGTTCGCCTCGGGCTTTCTCTACGGTCTCGCCCTGGGCGCGGACCCCGTGGAAGCGGCCGAGTTGGGATCGCTGTGCGCGGGAGAGGTCATCACGCACCTCGGTGCGCGACCGGAGTCGGACCTCGAGGAACTCGGCATCGAGGCGGGTCTGCTCTGAGGGCTCAGATCCCCTGGGCGTCGAGAATCGCGTCGAGTTCGCGCGTGCGGATTGTCTCCCACTTGACCCACATGATCGAGATGGGGATGCAAGCGAGCAACATCAACGCGTCGCCACCGATCCACATGATCGCGCCACCGAGTTTGATGTTGGAGAGTCGCCACACCGCCGTCGATCCGGTGGGCGCCATCGCCGCGTAGTTGGAAAAGGGCACCCGCGAGGACATCGAGAGGACCAGACCCGTGAAGGTGTCGACGGGGACGGCCGCCATCACGAAGACCAGGCGAAGGCCAGGGTGAATCGTGACCCCTCGCTCGAGCCCGAACGCCGCGCGGAAAAAGAGGTAGCCGACGACGAGAAAGGCGATCTGTTCGAGGTGGTGGATCCACATGTGCTGCATCATCAGGTTCATGAATCCCGTGAGGTGGGTTAGCGGGATGAAGACGAAATACAGCGCGAAGGCGAAGAGCGGGTGGGTGGCGCGCGCCATCAGCGGGCTGTCGAGCCAGCGACGCATCGCGTCACTTCCGGCGGAGTAGGCGAGATCGAGTGGGGCGCTCAAGGCGAAGAGCGGGGCGGCCACCATGATCAACAACAGGTGCTGGACCATGTGGACGCTGAAGTACTCCATGTCGAAGGTCCCGAGGAACGACTGGGTCGCTAAGAACGTGATCAGTAACCCCAGGGCGAAACAGACCGAGCGGACCCTCGGCCATCCCGGCGTGCGCCGGACGTACTGGGCGTAAATCAGCGCGGCGCAGAGCAACAAAATGATCGGAATCACGCCGAGATCCCACTGATTGAGGTGATGCCAAGTGAATGGCGCGTTGTTCATCGCGGGCACCCCGCCATCCTACGGCGCTTAATTATCGGAAGATTTCGGTCGTTAGGATGACCAGGTGCGCTCCAAGTATTTCTCTCTCCGAGCGATTGGGTTGCACATCGCTCTCGTCGCGTGGGTCGTGATCTGCGCCCTCGCGGCGTGGTGGCAGGTTGGCCGCGCCGTCCAGGGCAACTCCTTAAGTTTCCTCTACTCGGTCGAGTGGCCCGTCATCGGGGTGCTCGGGATACTCGGGTGGTACTCGATGCTCAACATGGAAAAGACCACCGAGGAGAAGGAGTCGGAGCGCCGGGCGTACGAGGAGAAGATGCGCGCGGACGCACTGGCGGCCCGAGCGCGAGCCCAGGAAGAGGACCCGACGCTCGCCGCCTACAACGACCACCTGGCGAACCTCTCGCACGTCCCGAAGAAACGACTCTGGGGCCACTAGGTGGAGGCAACCTTTCGGCGGTATCGCGCGATGTCCTTCATCACCGGTACGACGTTGTTGGTGCTCTTTGTAACGCTCTTGCTCCACACCGTCGACCTGACGTTGTGGCACCACCTGTCGTGGTTCGTGAAAATCGTCGGCGTCGGACACGGCATCGTGCTCTACCCGATCTACATGATCATGTGCTTCAACCTCGTGCTGCGATTTCGCTTGAACGTCGGATTGCTCGGGCTGATGCTGTTCGCGGGCTTCGTGCCGGGTCTGGCCTTCTACCTCGAGTACCGGATGCGGATGAAACTCTACCCCCAGGGCCTGCCCAAAAAGTGAGTCGATGGACCGAGCGGCGGGTCATCGCGTTCGCTCATCAAGGTGGCTCCTTCGAAGGACCCTCTTCGACGTTGGCCGCGATCGCTCACGCGCTCGACGTCGGTGCGAGCGCGATCGAACTTGACGTGCACGCGACGCGCGACCGGCGCGTCGTGGTCTGTCACGACGAGACGGTCGATCGAACGACGAACCACCACGGCGAGATTGCGGAGCTCACGTTGGACGAACTTCGCGAGATGGACAACGCGTACTGGTGGATCGAGGGCGAGACGGTGACGCCGGGATGCGACGACAGTGAGTACCTCCTGCGTGGTCGCGCGCCCACGGACCGTCGCTACGGCGTCGCGACGTTAGAAGAGGTGGCGACCGCGTTCCCCGGCGTGCTGCTCAACCTCGACCTCAAGCGAACCAGTCCAGAGGTCGAGGCGTACGAGTCGTTGCTCGCCGACGAACTGCGACGCCTCGAGATCACCGACGCGGTGATGGTGGCATCCTTTCACGACGACGCCATCCAGCGCTTTAGGGCGGTCGCGCCCGGCGTGGCCACCTCGGCGGCGACCAACGAAGTCGCTCGTTTTTACTTTTCACTCAGCGACGCGACACCCGTTGTGCCACCGGTCGAGGCGTTTCAGGTGCCGGCGAGTTTCTCGGGCATCGACGTCGTGACGGAGTCCTTCGTGGCGTCGGCGCACCAAGCGGACATCGCGGTACACGTGTGGACGATTAACGACGAGCGCGAGATGGCTCGGCTGCTCGACCTCGGGGTTGATGGCCTGGTCAGTGACCGGCCAACGACGCTCGCGGCACTCCTAGCGCAACGGGCTTGTGCGTGGGACGGTCGCCTGAAGGGCTAACCGCGACCGCAGTTCGGCCGCTTGCCGTGGTTGGCCTTCTTCTTCGCGCGAAGTTTGCGCTTGTTGGTCCGCTTTGACATAGGGAACAATGTTACTAGGCCCAGCACACCGCGAGCCAAACGAGGACGAACGTGGACGAGACCAGGCCCGAAGGACAGCTGGTACTGGTCGCGACACCGATCGGGAACCTGGGCGACCTCTCACCGCGAGCGCTCGAGCTCTTTCGAAGCGCCGACGTGATCTACTGCGAAGACACGCGTCACTCCCGGGTGCTCTTCAGCGCGAACGGCATCTCGAGTGGCGGCCGATTGCAGGCGCTCCACGAGCACAACGAAGTTGCCCAAAGCGAACACGTCGTGACGCGCGTGCGCGAGGGCCAACTCGTGGTGCTGATCAGCGACGCGGGCACGCCCGGCATCTCCGATCCGGGCGCCCGCGTGGTCGCGGCCGTGGCGGCGGCGGGACTGCGGGTGTCGACCGCGCCCGGGCCCTCGGCGGTCGTCGCGGCGCTCTCGATCAGCGGCCTGCCAACGGAGCGATTCGTCATGGAAGGCTTCATGCCGCGTAAGGCGAACGAGCGTGTGCGACTCTTTTCGACCTGGGCCGAGGAGGAGCGCACCATTGTCTTTTACGAGTCGCCCCAACGACTCGCGGGGGTACTCAGCGAACTCGCGCGGTCCTTCCCCGAACGACGCGTCGCCGTCGTGCGCGAACTGACCAAGTTGCACGAAGAGGTCCTCCGTGGCACGTTGCTCGAGGTCGCCGCGCATCTCGAGCAGCGCGAGATTCTCGGGGAGATTGTCGTGGTGCTCGAAGGGGGACGGCTCGTCGTTGAGGTCGATGCCGAACTGATACGCGGCGCCCTCGAGGAGCAGTTCTCCTCCGGCGTGTCGACGAGGGACGCCGTTGATTTTGTGGCCGAGACGCTCGGCGTCGCCCGTCGTCTCGTCTACCAACTGGCCCTCGACGTTAGGAAGGACGCAACGCCCTAGTCAGTATTCTCGTTGGGTGACCCGCTTCTATATAACGACGCCGATTTACTACGTCAACGACGCGCCCCACGTCGGGTCGGCCTACACCACCGTCAACGCCGACGCTCTGGCGCGCTGGCACCGATTGGCTGGTGACGAGGTGAAGTTCTTGACCGGAACCGACGAGCACGGCCAGAAGATGGCCGACGTGGCGACAAAGAACGGAGTCTCTCCCCAGGAGTGGACCGATAGGACCGCGCCGCGCTTTCGAGAGGCCTGGGACGTGCTGGAAATCAGCTACGACGACTTCATCCGCACGACCGAACCCCGCCACTACGAGACCGTCCAGAAGTTTCTATCGACGATCTACGAGAACGGGTTCATCTACAAGGACGTCTACAAGGGTCTCTACTGCGTGAGTTGTGAGGACTACTACACGCTCGAGGCGAGTGACGACGGGCGTTGTCCGATCCACCACAGCGTCTTGACCCAGATGGAGGAGGAGAACTGGTTCTTCCAGCTCAGCGCCTTCGAGGACCGGCTCCTTGAGCACTACGCCTCCCACCCCGAGTTCGTCACGCCCGAGACGAAGTACAACGAGGCACTCTCGTTCATCAAGGGCGGTCTGAAGGACATCTCGATTACTCGTACCTCGATCACCTGGGGCGTGCCGGTGCCCTGGGACGAGCGTCACGTCTTTTACGTCTGGTACGACGCGTTGATCAACTACCTCTCGGCGATTGGCTACGGGCGAGACGACGACGAGGTCACTGAGTGGTGGCCGCACTCGAACCATCTAATCGGCAAGGAGATCATACGATTTCACTGCGTCTGGTGGCCGGCGATGTGCATGGCCGCGGGGCTCGATCCCGTCCACCACGTCCAGGTGCACGGCTGGTTGTTGATCGGCGGGGAGAAGCTCGGCAAGACCATGGCCGCCGAAGGTGCGGTGAAACTCACCGACATCGCCCCGATCACCCTCACCGAAGAGTTCGGGGTTGACCCACTGCGCTACTACCTCTTGCGCGAGACGGCCCTCGGCAACGACGGCGAGTTCTCCCTCGAGGGCATCGCCGCGCGCTACAACACGGACCTGGCGAACAACTTGGGCAACCTCGTCGCGCGCGTCGCGGCGGTGGTCGCGTCGAAGTGCGACGGCGTCGGCCCGGCCCCGAGCGCGGACTCGACACTTCGCGAACACGCGCAGAACACGACGCGCGCCGCTGCGGCTTCCTGGGAGCTCTTCGCACCACAACGCGCGCTCGAATCGACCTGGGACCTCATCGGTGCGACGAACGCGTACTTAGAGACCCACGCGCCGTGGAAGATGGAGCCGGGGCAGGCGACCGACGTGGTCCTCGGTGACGCCCTCGAGGCGATTCGCCTGGTGGCGATATTGATCTCACCGGCCATGCCCGGGGTCGCCCAGGAGATCTGGCGCCGCCTCGGACTCTCCGGCTCCCCGAGCGCCGCGCCGTTCTCAGCGTCCTCCGTCTGGGGCCTCTACCCGGGGGGTCTGCCCGTTGAAAAGGGTGAGCCGCTCTTCCCTCGGATCGCGATCGACTCGTGAGCGGCTGGACCGACGCCCACTGTCACCTCCAAGACGAGTTCATGGAAGAAGGCGGCGACGCACCCGCCGAGGTGCGCGCGACCCTCGAACGCGCCTACGACGCGGGCGTGGACCGCGTCGTCGTCATCGGTACGGGTGCGAAGAGTTCCGAGGACGCCCTCGCCTTGACTGGTACGCACTCGCCGGTCGAGATCTACGCGACCGTCGGGCTACACCCCCACGCCGCGAGCGAAGATCTGGCACCCATTGCGGCATTGGCGCGCCAACGCCACACCCGACTGGTCGGGATAGGGGAGTGCGGCCTCGACTACTTCTACGAGCACTCACCCCGTGATGAGCAACGACGCTCCTTCGCGTCACAGATCGGCCTGGCCGTTGAACTAGACCTCGCCCTGGTCGTGCACGCACGCGACGCCTTCGAGGACCTCTTCGCGATCTTCGAGAGCGAGGGGGTACCGCCGCGCACCGTGATCCACTGCTTCACCGGGACGCCCGAGGACGCCGAGGAATGTTTGGCCCGCGGTTGTGACGTCTCGATATCGGGGATCGTCACCTTTAAGAACGCGGAGGCGCTGCGCGACGCTGCACGGCTGATCCCGCTCGATCGCCTCCACGTCGAGACGGACAGTCCCTTTTTGACACCCGCACCCCATCGGGGCAAGAAGAACGAGCCGTCCTTCGTCTCCGTGGTGGGTACCTTCGTCGCCGAACTGCGAGGCGAGGATCCGGTGGCGTTGCGCGAGGCGACGTCGGCCAACACGGCGCGACTCTTTCAGTTCTCGACGCACTAGCGCCGCGGCGGATCGACCGCGCGAGCGAGTGGCGTCCGCGAGTGGCGGTGTCGCAGCACTCCAGTTCGTCGTCGGCCTCGGGGGCATCCGAGGGGCCGAGTGACCCCCCTTAAAGGGTGACGTCGGCGGCGCTAGGTGCAGCTGACCGTTCCCGACGGCGACGTCGTGCAGACTGTCGTCGTCGTGACTGGCACCGTCGTCGGCGGCGCGACGACCGTTGTCGTTGGGGGCGCGGCCGGCGTCGTCGTGGTCGTGACCGGCACCGTCGTCGTCGTTGTCGTGGCCGATGAAGTCCCCGAGGGTGGGGACGTGCTCGGCGCTCCCTTCCTCGAACCGGAGCCGGATACGGACGTGGTCGTGGTCGTCGATGCGCCCGATCGCGTCGCCAGCGTCGTCGTCGTTGTGCCGTGCGAGGACGAGACCGACGACGCACCGGGGGAGTTGGGGCTCGTCGACGTCGTCGTGGCGGTCGGGGTACGCGACGATCCAGAGGTGATCGTCGGAGCCGTGGTCACTCTGGACGCCGCGGAGTTGGCGGTGTGGGCCACCAACAACGCCGTGGTGACGCCCGAACCCACGAAGATCGCTTGCGTGAGACGTCGGATGTTCGATAGTCGTCGGCGAAGGTGGTGAGGCGTTCGATGAAACGGGCTCACGACACGTCCTCTCGTTGTGCGCTCGCGGAAGCCGAGATCAGTCAAATCTTACAAAAGGGAACTTTCGACTGGAATCAAATTCCGAGCAACACCCTCGAGTGCCGTTTCGTTACGAGAAATTAATGTCAACGATTCATCAACGTGAGCGTTCCCGTAATAACTTGAGCGTGTTGTCGCTCAAGGAGGTGAAGTGGACCAACTTCGGTCCTTCGCGTCGTGGATCGTGACCGGATTCTTGACTCTCGGCCTCGCGTTGGCCATGGTGATGGCGTCGCACCCCTCGGTGCCGTCCCCGTCGCCCTCGATCTCCCCGTCGTTACCGACGACGACGATGGCCGCGGTAGCCCCTCTCGTGCCGCCTCGAAGTGACGCGGTCACCACCCACCCCGTCGTGACGACGCTCCCTGCGACTTCGAGCGCGAAGAAGCGACCTACGACACCGACGGCGACCGCCACCACGACGGTGACGACCTCAACCACGACGTCCACCACAACCTCAACGACAACCACCACCACGACCACCACCGCGCCTCCGACCACCGCTCCGGTCACCACGACGATTCCACCCAACAACGGCGGGTCCGACGACGGGAACCAGTCGGGTGACGGTGGTCACGGCGGTGACGGTGGCGGCACCAACCAAAGCGACGATTAGCTATGGACGAGGTGCGACGCAGGCGCCCGCCACGCCGGCCGTGCCTCGCTCGCGACACTGAAGGGGCCCACCCTAGGAGTCAGGGAAGGGACCTCCTTGATTGAGTGATTCGCCGCACCGGTCAGTAAAACTCAATGTTTCAAGGCCTTTTAACCTGAGTTGCCGCCGTCACTCTCCTCTTCTAGCGTGGTGGGGCGGGCGGGAGCGCTGCCGCAGTCCTGGCGGAGGACAGACATCTGAGGACACATCGACGGAGGGCGCAACGGCGCCCACGGTCTCTTCGTACCACGCTGGCCATCGTGGCCACCTCGCTGGTGCTACTCACGCCCCTCGCCGCGGGCGCCGCGGGCCGACACGCCCCGGTGCGCATGCCCAACCTCGTCGGCCACACTCGACTGCAGACCTACCGGATCATGCGCGCCTACGGCCTCTACTTCGTCACGCACGGACCCGGTAGTGCGAACGACCACTGGGCGGCCGTCGCGGCACAGTCCCCGCGACCCGGGACCGAAATCGCCTGGCACGGCGAGGCAAGCTTGACCGTCACCACGATCTCGCCGCGGGGTCCGCGGCCGGTACCGAGCCTGGTGGGCAAGACGCGCAGCGAGGTGTACGCGGCGATGCGCGCCGCGCAGCTCTACTTTAAGACGGTTGGACCAGGGAGTACGCAAAGCAATTGGTTGATCGCGACGGCCCAGTCGCCCGCCCCCGGCACCCGGGTCGCGTGGCACAGCGAGATCACCGTGCACGTCGCGATGGCGCGACCTCGGCCCGCCGCGCCGAAGAAGAAGGTCACTCAGGTCGTCGCCAGCGGCGTCGTGATCAGCGGACCGGGATACAAGATTGGCGTGGCCACCTGGTACAACTACATCCCGGGTCAGTGCGCGTCGCCATTTTTGCCCAAGGGAACGCGCGTGACGGTGCGCGACGAGTCGACGGGCCAGGCGATCTCCTGCGTGATCACCGATCGCGAGAACGAAGGGGGCAACCACGTCGTGGACCTCTCCGAGACGCAGTTCGCGCAACTAGAGCCCCTCTGGCGTGGCGTGATCGCCGTCAAAGTCACCTGGTGACCCACACCAAGACCGAACTCAGCGCACTGCTCAGCGAACACGGGCTTCACCCGTCCCGCGCCCTCGGACAGAACTTCGTGGTCGACCCCAATACGGTGCGTCGAATCGCCCGCCTCGCCAACGTCGGCCCGGGTGATCAGGTCTTAGAGATCGGCGCGGGACTTGGGTCATTGACGTTGGCCCTCGTCGAGACCGGCGCCGAGGTCATCGCCCTCGAGGTCGACCGCTACCTCATCGCGCCACTCAGCGCCGTCCTCGCGCACAGCGCGGTGCGCGTAGTGCAGGCCGACGCGCTGAGTGCGGACTACGAGGAGATCTTGGGTGGTCGATCGACGGTGGTGGTGGCGAACCTGCCCTACAACGTCGCGACGCCGCTCGTGGTCCACCTGCTCGAGAGCGAACCACTCATTCAGCGCCTCTTGGTGATGGTGCAAAAAGAGGTCGGCGAGCGTCTGGCGGCCAACGCCGGTGACGAGGCGTACGGGGCCGTGTCGCTGAGGGTCGCGTACTTCGCTGACGCCAAGGTCGTCGGGAAGGTGCCCCCCACGGTCTTCGTCCCCAAGCCCAAGGTCGATTCGGTGCTCGTGTCGCTGGCGCGCCGTGACGTCGTACGTATCAATCCCGCGCTCGTTGCCGAGGACGACCTCTTTTCCGTGATCCGCCTCGCGTTTGGTCAGCGACGAAAGATGCTGCGCCGTTCACTGGAGGGTTGGACGAGCGAAGGCGTCTTCGAACGTGCCGGGGTCGCGGGGACCCGGCGGCCCGAGGAGCTCACCCTTGAGGAGTTCGCGGCGTTGGTGGCGGCGAAGTGATTGAGCTCATCGCCCCGGCCAAGGTCACGTGGTCCTTGGAGGTGACCGGACGGCGCGAGAACGGCCTGCACGAACTGCGCGCGGAGATGGTGAGCGTCGGGTTCGCCGATCGCCTCGAGCTCGACGAGCAGGGCGACTCGCTGCGCTTCGAGGGCCCCTACTCGGGTCTGCCCGCTGATGAGGACAATCTGGTTCGCCGGGCGCTCGCGCTGGTCAATCGTCGCGCGGGGGTCGTGGTGCATAAGTCGATCCCGCCCGGTGGGGGACTCGGGGGCGGCAGCAGCGACGCCGGGGCGATCCTGCGCTGGGCCGGCGGGGTCAGCGCCCACGAAGCGCTGAGCCTCGGGGCGGACGTGCCCTTTTGTCAGCTCGGTGGTCGCGCCCGGGTGGAGGGCGTCGGTGAAGTACTGACGGAGCTGCCCTTCGAGCCCCGAGATCTCACGCTGGTGCTGCTGAGTTTCGGGGTGAGTACCGCCGCGTGTTATGCCGCCTACGACGAGCTCGTCGCGAGCGGCGAGCACCCCGGAGGGCGCAACCACCTCGTGGCGGCGGCGCGCCGCGTCGAACCGCGTCTCGCCGAGACGATGGACTGGCTCGAAGCGACGCTCGGGGACCGGGTAGAACTCTGTGGTTCAGGCTCGACGCTCTTCATCGAGGGTCACTTGGAGACCGGGGTCGACGCGTGGGACGTCGAAGGTCCCGAGGGCTTGGTGCAGTTTCGCCAGACCACCACGACGCCCAAAGCGGCGTCGTAACGACTATTTGCCAGCGGCGCGACGCTGAAAGCGGGTTCGCTTCAACATCTTCTTGTGCTTCTTCTTNNTTACGCATGCGCTTGCGGCGCTTCTTAATTAGTGATCCCATGGCTCGTAGAACACTACTAGGTTTCCGGTGGCGCTCTTTTTTAGGGGGGTTCTCGCGTGCCCTGGCATCTCGACCACGTGCAACTGGCCATTCCGCTCGGGGCCGAAGCACGCTGTGACGAGTTCTACGTCGACGTGCTCGGCTTCACGGTGCTCGACAAGCCGGCGGCGCTGGCCGCGCGAGGGGGTCGCTGGTACCGACGCGATGACGCCACGGTGCACCTCGGCGTTGACGTCGACTTTCGTCCGTCGAAAAAGGCGCACCCGGCGCTCGTGGTCGAAGGGTACGACGACCTGCTCGCTCGCCTGAGCGAGCGCGGCCTCGAGTTCACCCCCGACGAGGAGATCCCCGGGCTGCGACGCTGCTACGTCGAGGACCCGGTCGGTAACCGAGTAGAACTCATCGACGCGACTCCGCGTCCTTGACCCGCTCGAGTCGCAGGGCCTGACGTGGACAGCCCCGTACCGCGTAGCGCGCCGACGTCAAGGCTGGGTCACTCGCGCCAATGGGTTCGGGGGTGATGATGGGGTAGCCCCACTCGTCCAGCGCGACCAGTTCGGGCGCCAGCTCGTGACAGTGGCCGAACCCGTCACAGGCGATGGGGTCGACTTCTAGGTGGAAGGCCGCGAGGCGACGCTTTACTCCCATATCAACTCGCCCTCGTGCTCGAGGCGCGGCACCGAGAGGAAGTGTCGAGTCGATCCCGCGCCGACGCAGGCCTCACCTCGGTCGTGTGCAGCAAAGTCCTCGGCGAAGACGTCGAGGGCTGAACGCACGAGACGAATCACGCCGTCGGGGTGGTGACAGGCGCCTCGGCCCATGATCTCCGCACAACGCTCGATGAGTCGTTCGTGAGCGAGTTTGGCGTCACGGGTGGCGGCGCTCATCTGGGCGAGATCCTCGCCCATGGCGGGCAGGCCGAACGCGCACGGGCCGCACTGGCGCGCACTCTCATTGGCCATCCAGCGCACCACGCGCTCGGTCTCGACGACGCCGCAGCCCTCGCGGCCCAGGACCGCGACCACCCCGGCACCCACCGAGGCGCCGATGCTCGCGAGGGACTCGTTGTCGTAGGTGAGCTCGAGGTGTTCCCCCGAGATCCACGTCCCGCCGTAGCCGCCCAGTAGCAGGGCCTGTGGCGCGGGGTCCGCGTTGGCGAGGCTCAAGACACTCCGAAGCGGTGTGCCGACCGCGACCTCGATGACGGTCGGGCGCTCGACCGCGCCGGTGACCGACACCAGCGTAGAACCGGGGTGACGCTCGGTCCCGAGCGCGCGATACCACTCGGCGCCGAATCGTCCGACCAGCGCGACGTTCGCGCAGGTTTCCGCGTTGTCGACGAGGACGGGGTGGCCGTTCACGTGCAGGATGTTGGGGCGCTGGGGCCGGTATTGGGGTAGAGACTCATTGTCGTTGAGCCAGTGCACCAACGCGGACTCTTCGCCGGCGACGTAACGCCACGGTGGCGTCTGGAGCACCAGGTCAACTCCGCGACTGCGCCGGCGTTCGCGTTCGTGGATCGCCTTGGTGACGCGGGCGATGACGCGGGTGTTGTTGCGCGCCACGCAGATCACCACCCGTCGTGCGCCGATGATTGACGCGAGAATCTCCGCCCCGTCGATCACCAGGTGCGGGTTCGTGCTCAACAACGCCGCGTCCTTGTGCGACGCCGGCTCGCCCTCCATGGCGTTTACGATCACGCTCTTGTGGTGACCACGCTGGCTGCGCAACAGCCGTGCCTTGCGCGCCGTAGGAAACGCCGCGCCACCGCGACCGAAGACGCCCGCCGCTTCGAGTTCTTCCAGCGGCGAGGGGATCGAGGTCGTGGTGGCGAAGACCGAGTTGTGCTCGTCCAGGGTGTGGGGAGTACCGGGCGTCCCTCGAAGGAGCCGGGGCAGGTCGTCGGCGCGCATCATCGCCGCCACTGGACCGAGCGTCGAGCGGCCCGGTCGCGCTCGGCGGTGCTCGTTGCGGGTAGGGTCTCGCCCGCCGGGGCGGCGGCCAGGGGTGAGAGCGCGGTGCGTCCCGCGGCTCGGGCCGGTCGAGCGAAGAAGCGCCAGAGCGCACTCAGAAGGACGACGAGGGTGCACGCCGCCACCACGGCGAGGCCGACGCCACGTTTGGCGTCGGTGCCCGTCAAGTAGGCGTGAGCGATCGCGCTCGCGAAGGCCAGCCAACTGAACCAGTGAATGAACCGCCAGGACTGTTGCTTCACGCGAGCCTTCAGCAAGCTCGAGACCCATACGGCCAGGATGAGGTCGAAGGCGACCGCGCCCAGGGCGACGCCGACTCGGCGGTAGGGCGAGATGAACGGAACGATCGGCGAGAGCCAGCCGGTCGCCACGTAGGAGTCGAGCAGCGTGGTCAGGATGTGGATAACGAGGAAGACCATCGCGACCAATGACACCGAACGATGGAGTTCGTTGAGTTCGAAGCGCCCGATCGTCCTACCGCCCACCCGGTTGGCCACCAGGGTGCCGAGCGAGACGACCAGGGTGAAGAGGACGAGCGTGACCATACCCGTCGCCCGCGTGGTGTACCAGAGGTAGGGGGTCGTCAGCGCGAACACGCGACCTCCTCGTCGACCGGCCAACCGCCGACGTACTCAACGGTGCCGTCGCGGCGGATGAGGCGGGCGGACAAGCCCGCCTGGGCGACGTGGTACCCCGCGTCCTCGCCCCAGAGCAGGGCCGCGGTCGCGAACGCGTTGGCGATCACGCAACTGCTCCCCGAGACGGTGGCGGTGGCGTAGGGTCCGTCCGCGCAGCGACCGGTGCGTGGGTCAATCACGTGGTTGACGACGCGGCCGCTCGCGACCCACGTCCGGGCCGTCGTAGAGGAGGTCGCGATTCCGCCGTGCTGTATGCCGACGCGTGGTTCGCGGCCGGTCAAGTACAATGAGTCGCTCAGCCCGATGGCCCATAAACCCTGAGGTCCTCGTCCGCGCACGGCGACGTCGCCACCCACTTCCACTACCACCCCACCGCTCGGGGCGATGTCGTCAGCGACCACGTCAGCGACGAGGGCCTTCGCGGTTGCCCCGAGGTCGAGTTGGCACCCTGGGGTCAGGGTGGCCGTGTGTTCAGCGACATCGATCACGAGGGCGTTCGCGCCCGCGGCCGGCACCGGCGCGTCGATCGACACCTCTGGACGAGTGAGGAGCTCATCGAAGTCGACGTCGTAGCCGAGGGCGAGCAGTGCCGGGAGTACCGAGGGATCACAGAGCCCCTCCGTCGCGTCGCGCGCGTCGAGGGCGCAGATCAGGGCTCGCTCGAGCGTGCGACTGATCGAGACGGTCTCACCGGCTCGCCGATTGAGAAGGGAGAGCTCTGAATCCGCGCGAAATCGATTGCACGCCGCGTCGAACTCGCTGAGACGTTGCCAAAGACACTCTTCGGCGTAGCCCATCTGCTCGGGACGCTCGGTCGCGAGCGATCCGCTGAGACCCCACACCCGAAAGGTCACGGCGTCACTAGTCACAACTGACCTGTCCCGACGCCGTGGAGGTGCAGATCGTCGTCGTCGTGGTCGGCACCGTCGTGGGCGTCGTCGTCGTGGTGGGTCGGGTCGTGGTGGTCGTCGTGGGGGTCGACGTCACGGTCGTCGTGGTCGTGCCACCCGGGGAGCCCTTTTGCGTGGTGGTCGTGGTGGGTTTCGTGGTCGTCGTCGACGGGCTGGTCGTCGTTGGCGTGGTGCCGCCACTCGTGGTGGTCGTCGGGGGCACCGTTGTCGTGACGGGCTTGGTCGAAGCGCCCAAGTAGGCGACGCCGATACCTGAGGTGACCGCCGATCCCACCAGAATGGCGCCAGTCAGGCGCCGCACGCGGGTGAATCGTCGATCGCGCTGTTCGGGGGTGCGGGGCGTGGGCGTCATGGGCTTCTCATCTGCCAGTTTTGTCGTCGGAAGTAAGGATGAGACCTCTGGTTCCTAAGAACATTGACAAATAGCGCGTAACGGCGCGTTTCGGGCGTCAGTCCAACACTTCGGGTAACACGATGGTGACCCTCGCGCCACCGAGGGCGGGGTCGCGCTCGACCGAGACGGTGCCAGATATCTCGGCGACGACCTGGGCCACGATCGAAAGTCCAAGTCCCGAACCGGGTAGCGCTCGCGCGGACGGGGAGCGCCAGAACCGGTCGAAGACGAAGGGTCGGTCCTCTTCGGCGATGCCCGGGCCGCTGTCGGCGACACTCACGGTGCCGTGGGCGCTCCTTACCGCGATCGTCCCGCCGACGGGCGTGAACTTGACCGCGTTAGTGAGCAAGTTCGAGATCGCCCGGTTCAATCGATCGTGTCGAGCTCGCACGAGCGACGTCTCGACGTCGACGTCGATCGTGATGTCGCGAATGCGCGCGTAGGTTCGGGCGGTGTCGACGCATTCGTCGATGGCGTCGTCGAGTCGCAGGACTTCGAGTTCCCCTTCGGATCGTTCGCCGCGCGCGAGCTCCCCGAGGTCGCTCACGAGGGCCGCCAACTCGTCAACTTGGGTGACCATGTCGTCGGTGATCTGGCGCAACTCGACCGGGTTCAACTCGTCGGCGCGCGAAAGGACCTGCGCGTTGGTTCGCAGCGAGGTGAGTGGCGTGCGCAGTTCGTGGCTGGCGTCGAGGACCAACTGGCGTTGCAAGGTCTGGCTGCTCTCGACGGTATGCAGGAGTCGGTTGAAGACTCGTCGCAGCCGACCTAACTCGTCCTCGTCGCCCTCGGCGAGGCGGTACTGCAGGTCGTTCGTCGTGGCGACGGTTTCGATCTCGTTGGTCACCTTGACCAGTGGATGAAGCGCCTGGCGCGCGAGGAAGAAACCGAGCGCTAGGGCGAGGAGGAGCCCGCCCGCCGCGACGAGCATCAAGGTCGCGACCAGATGACTGAGTTCGGTGACTTCCCCGGTGACGTCGACGATGTAGAGCTGCGCGGAGGTCGTCGAGATCTGACAGACGCCCGTNNTCGAAGGTGACCGTGCGGATGACCTGCTTGCTCTTTCCTTCGGCGACGCTCATGATCGTGGCGTCGACGGGCACGTTGGAGGAGGGGAGCGTCTGCCCGTTCGGGAGGACGATCTCGGAGTACGAACCGACGGGGCGGTAGTCGTCGTGGGGGTTTCCCGGCTGCTGGGACGCTTGGATGAGCGACTCGTCCACCGAGTGGAACAGCGCGCTACGGGTAGTGAAGTAGGAGGCGAAACACGCCAGGATCACCGCGATCGCCGCCGCGGCCACCGTGGCGGCGATAACCCGCGTGCGAAAGGTCACGTCGCGCGCAGCGCGTAACCTACCCCGCGCACCGTCTGGATGAGCCGAGGGGTGTCGTCCTCTTCGAGCTTGCGACGGAGGTAGCCGATGTAGACGGCCAACGAGTTGGTGCCCGAATCGAAGTTGTAGCCCCAAACGAGATCAAGGATCTGGTCGCGGGTGAGCACTTGGCGAGGGTGGTGCAGGAAGAGCTCTAAGAGGTCGAACTCGATCTTGGTGAGTTCGATGAGTCGGCTACCGCGATGCACCTCTCGCGTTTGGGGATTGAGGGTCAAGTCCTCGAAGCGTAGTGTCGCGCCGTCACCCTCGCCGACGCTGGTTCGACGCAACAGTGCTCGGAGTCGCGCGAGCAGCTCCGCCAAATCGAAGGGCTTGACGAGGTAGTCGTCCGCACCGACGTCGAGACCCTCGACGCGGTCGTTCACGGCGTTGCGCGCGGTCAACATTAAGATCGGCGTGGTATCGCCCGAGCGGCGAATGCGTCGACAGACCTCGAGCCCGTCGATGTCGGGGAGCTGCAAGTCCAGCACGATCGCGTCGGGTGCGCGCAACTGGATGGCTCGCAGCGCGGATAATCCGTCCTCGAAAAGTTCGACGTCGTAGTTCTCCATCCGTAGCGCCCGCCCGAGGGAGGTACGGATCGCGGTATCGTCGTCGACGATCGCGACGTAGGACGTGGGTGTGTGGGCGGTGGTCACGGCGGGCTTTCGTTGGTGGAGTACTCAGGCTCTAGTGTGG
>PLER01000028.1 GCA_003136495.1 Acidimicrobiaceae bacterium | reverse complement strand
GATCGAATGACGACGAGTCCGCGCTCCAGAGACTGGACAAAATCTCGATGCTTTTCTTCCACGAGCTACCCCAAATCCTTACCGACGACCTTAACGAACAACTGTGCGCAACACGAACAGATCAACTTGAATGGAGATTTCCAGGGGAGCGACCGGGCGAACTTTGGGGAGTGACTTGACGCAGGGGCCGCGACCTGAAAGCCTGTGTACGCAGAGCACACTTCAGTGCGCTATGCGAACTTTTATATCTATCGTATCGGGGGGATTATGGATATGCAACACGACGCAGCCGAAGTGGAAGCTTCGGAGTCCGATCAAGGATCGAAGGGCGTGCTCGACAGCGGACTTTCGCGTCGATCCGTGCTGATGGGCGGACTCGCGGCGGTGTCCATTCCACTGACGCACTCGTTCTCCTTGAAGCGCGAAGAGGAAATCAAGAAGGTGGGACGCACCATCAAGTTCGGCTACGTCTCGCCCGAAACTGGTCCGCTCGCCGCCTTTGGGGCAGCTGACGCGTTCGTCATTGGCAATCTCAAAACACTCCTTGGCAAGGGCGTCATCATCGACGGCGTTCGCCACCCGATCGAGGTCATCGTCAAGGACAGTCAGTCGACGGACGCGACGGCCGCTTCCGTCGCCGACGATCTCATCAAGAGCGACAAGATCGACATCATGCTGGTCTCGTCCACGCCAGATACTACGAACCCCGTGGCCGACGCCTGCGAGACGAACCGAGTTCCCTGCATCAGTACGGTCGCCCCGTGGCAGTCGTGGTTCTTCGGCCGCGGCGCCATGCCGAAGACCGTCTACAAGTACACGTACCACTTCTTCTGGGGACTCGAAGACATCGAAGCGGTCTACTCGGACATCTGGGCGGCGGTACCGACCAATAAGAGCATCGGTGGACTCTGGCCGAACGACAGTGACGGTCAAGCCTTCGCCGCCGAAGCGACGGGCTTCCCGGCGTTTATCAAAACGCTCAACGGCTACTCCGTCACGCCGAGCGGGCTCTACCCGGACCTCACGACGGACTTCACCTCGCAGATCTCCTTGTTCAAGTCGAACAACTGCCAGATCTTGACCGGTGTGCCGATCCCGCCAGACTTCACCACCTTCTACCAGCAGGCCGCCCAGCAGGGATACCAGCCGAAGGTGGCAACCATCGCGAAGGCCATGTTGTTTCCCAGCGCCGCCCAGGCGCTGGGTTCCTTAGCCGAGAACGTGAGCACCGAATACTGGTGGGGTCCCACCCACCCTTTCAAGAGCTCGCTCACCCACGAATCGTGCGCGTCGCTCGCGGCCAAGTACGAATCGGTCACCAAGCAGCAGTGGACCCAGCCCATCGGCTTCGTGCACGCGCTCTTTGAGGTCGCGATCGCCACGCTGAAGAAGTCCGGCACCGTCGGTAACGCCTCAGCGTTCGTTAAGGCGCTCTCCACGTTGGAGCTCGACACGATCGTCGGACCGCTCAACTGGGCGAAGGGCCCGGTGCCCAACGTCACCAAGACTCCGCTCGTCGGCGGTCAGTGGCGTTCGTCCTCGAGTGCCAAGTCGGGTTACGACCTGCTCATCGTCACTAACACCGGTCACACCAACATTCCCTTGGAAAGCACACCACAGGTGATCACAGCTTCTTGACGAACGGTTCGCTCATCCCCCACAACCTCTTCGAAGCCAGAAACATCGTGAAACGAATTGGCACCGTCGTCATCGCCGACGGCGTCGACATCCAGGTCCCGGCGGGATCGATCGTAGGAATGATCGGTCCCAACGGAGCGGGCAAGACGACCATGCTGGGCATCTTCTCGGGCAGCGTGAAGGCCCAGAGTGGAACCGTCGTCTTCCAGGACCAGGACGTCACCTCCCTCGGAACAGCGAAGCGAGCCCGACTCGGGATTGGACGAACGTTTCAGATTCCGCGACCCTTCGACAAGCTCACGGTCTTCGAGCACGCGTTACTGGCCGTGCAGCAAGCTCGAAAGGTTTCGACGAGCGAGTCACACGAGCGGGCGATATTGGCCATCGAACGTTGCGGATTGATCAAGTTGGTCAACACCGTCGGGGGCGACCTGCGACTTCTCGACCGGAAGCGACTGGAGATGGCTCGGGCGGTGGCGTTGGATCCGTCGCTGGTGCTCTTAGACGAGGTCGCGGGGGGTCTTAACAATGCGGAAGTTGGCCAACTCATTGAGATCGTCTTGTCCCTGCGAGACGAGGGCATCTCATTTTTGTGGGTCGAGCACGTCATACGAGCCCTCAACGCGACGGCGGACCGCATCGTCTGTCTCAGCGGCGGGCGGCTCATCGCCGAAGGAAGCCCCGCTGAGGTGTTAGAGCATCCCGCCGTCATCGAGAGTTACTTCGGCAGTCCGGCGTTCATGAGCACCGCCTCATGACGATGTTGCGCTTAGAAGGGGTGACGGCCAACTACGGCCATCTCCGGGCACTCGAAGAGATGAGCCTCAGCCTGGACGAGGGCGAAATCTTGGCCGTCCTCGGGGCGAACGGTGCGGGTAAGTCGACCCTGTTGTCACTGATCTCTGGCGAACTCAAGCCGTCCAATGGCAAGGTCTTCTTCAACGAGGTTGACATCACCCACCTTGATCCGTACCGGCGCGTGCGACAGGGCATCGCGCTGGTACCCGAGGGCCGCCACCTCTTCGCGTCGCTCACGGTGGAAGAGAACCTGCTAGTCGGCGGGTCCACGCGTCGGGCCGGGTCGTGGTCGCTCGACGCGGTCTACGAGCTCTTTCCCTTCATCAAAGAACGGCGCCGCAGTCGTGGCGGGCAACTCTCGGGCGGGGAGCAGCAGGCGGTCGCCATCGGCCGGGCCCTGATGTCCAATCCCGCTTTGTTACTCCTCGACGAAGTCAGTTTGGGACTTGCGCCGGTCATCGTGCGTGATCTCTACGTGGGTCTTCGCGCCGTGGCGAATGAGGGCACCACGCTGCTCGTGGTCGAACAAGACCTCACCGAGGCGCTCGGCGTGGCGAACCAGGTCTTGTGCTTGCTCGATGGTCGAGTCGTGCTGACGGGCTCTCCGCAAACCCTCAGCCAGAGTCAGATGATGAACGCGTACTTCGGCGACGGGGAACGCGCTCGAACCCCGGGGGACCGCTGATGGTGTGGACCAACGCCGTCGTGCAAGGTCTCCTGCTCGGAGGGCTCTACGCGCTCTTTTCCGTCGGTTTGTCGCTGATGTTCGGTGTCATGCGCTTCGTCAATCTGGCGCACGGTGACTTCTCCGTGCTCGCGGCCTACGCCGCCTACGTGCTCGTCGAGCACGCGGGTGGCACCCCGCTGTGGACGTTCGCCGCGGTGATCCCGCTGGCGGCGGCGGTGGGTTTTGTGCTGCAACGTTTCATCCTCGACCGCGCGCTGGCGGCGGGGGACCTCTCGCCACTCCTGGTGACCTTTGGACTCAGCATCGTGATCCAAAGCGCGCTGCAACAGGGCTTCGGCGCGAACAACTTGAGTCTGTTCCTCGGCCCCCTCTCGTACCAGAGTTGGAAGATCACCAACACGCTCTACCTCGGCCGGCTCGAGGTGATCGTCTTCGTCGTCGCGGTCGCGCTGATCTCGGGCCTCCAGTTGTTCCTCGCGCGCACCCAACCCGGGCGCCTGCTCAGGGCCACGGCCGACAACCCCCGCGCCGCAGCCCTGAGTGGCGTCAACCCGCGCCGCGTGCGCGCGCTCGCCACCGCCATCGCCCTCGCCACGGTGGCCATCGGCGGGCTCTTCCTCGCGATGCGCACGTCCTTCACCCCGACCTCCGGGTCCAACGACCTGATCTTCGCCTTCGAAGCGGTGATCATCGGGGGTTTGGGCAGTCTCTGGGGGACGCTGCTCGGGGGACTCATCCTCGGCGTGGCCCAGACCGTCGGCAGTCAGATAAATCCGGCCGACGGCGTCTTGGCGGGCCATCTCGTCTTCCTCGCGGTGCTCGCGTACCGGCCACAGGGAATCCTCTCGCAGCGGAGTCTGGCGTAGTGAGCGTGCTCGAGGCCCCCGCGCGCACCGCCGCCACGGTGAATCGATACTCGCGCATTTCACTCGGCGCGCTATGGAGTGGCGTCGCGGTGGCGGCGCTGCTCGTCGTGGCGCCAGCGTTCATCGGTGAATCGTCCATTAATCAGTTGACGCAGTTCTTCTCGTTCCTCATTTTGGCCATTGGGTGGAACGTCCTCGCGGGATATGGCGGCATGGTCAGCATCGGGCAGCAGGCGTACTTGGGCGTCGCCTCCTACGCGGTCCTCTATCTCTCACTTCACGGAGTCCTGTCGTGGTGGGCCGCGCCGATCGCTATTGCCTTCTGTGGTGTTCTGAGCATTCCGATCTCGTATCTCGCCTTTCGCCTTCGCGGCAGTTTCTTCGCCATCGGCACGTGGGTGATCGCCGAGGTCTGCCTCTTGGTCGTCGCGCAAATCGAGAGCCTGGGTGGTGGGGCGGGGGCGTCGCTCAACGATCTCAATCGATTCAGCCCGCACACCGCGGGCGACGTGACCTACTGGGTGGGCCTCGCCATCGTCATCGCTTCGCTGGTGTCCGTGGCGCTCCTGCTGCGCAGTCGAGTCGGCCTCGCGCTCATGTCCATCAGAGACGACGAGCTCGCTGCGGAAGCGACGGGCGTCAACGTCACGCGCATCAAGCGAATCGCCTACGTGCTCTCGGCGACGATCTGCGCGGGCGCCGGGGTGTTGCTCATCCTTTCGAACCTGGAGGTCCAACCAAACTCCTCCTTCAGCGTGCAGTATTCGGCCTTCATGATCTTCATGGTGCTCGTGGGCGGCATGGGGACCTTCGAAGGGCCGATCATCGGGGCCATCGTGTTCTACGCCCTGCAGCAGTGGCTGGCCGCGAACGGCGCCTGGTATCTGATTATCCTCGGCGCCGTCGCCATCGCGGTCACCCTCTGGCTGCCGCGAGGCGTCTGGGGCACGGTCGATCCCCACAACCGACGCTCCCTCGTTCCGCTTCGCCATCGGGTGACGGTCGCGTCACACCTAGAGTCCGAGGAGTAGTGACCACGTGCCCGCGCCATCGCTCACCCAACAGCGGCGCACCCGCGTGGCGTTCACCTTCACCCCGCGTACGACATCGAGTATGGAATTGAACCGAGAAAAGGAGCAACACAATGGCTGAATACCAAACCGTCTACGGTAGCCTCGACAACTTCACGAAGGGTGGTGTTGAGGTCATCAATGACGACCCCAAGAACTACGTCTTCTCGAACATGTTCGACGTGGCCAGTCGCTCGAAGCCGTGGGAGAAAGTCGCCATCGGCAAGAACCTCGAGTACGTGGTCGAGTGCATCCGCGCCGAAGGCGTCTCCGAATGGCGGGTGACGCCTCACGACGAGTTCGCCCTCGTGGTCGACGGCGAGGTCGTGATCGACCTCATCGATCCTTCGTCGCCGCTCGTCGATCCAGACGCCTCGGGTTCTCGAGCGCTCGCCGGCGAACCCGAAGGTAAGAAGATGGGTCGCGTCACCGCCGGGCACGGCCATATGACGTTGCTGCCCGCCGGACGTTGTTACAGAATGAGCGCGAGTTCACCTTCGGTCGTCTTACTGCAAACCATCCACGGGCCCGACACGATCGAGCGCTGGGCCGAGATCTGTCAGAAATACTAAGGAAAAGGAGAACATCATGACTGACGTAACCGACGTAACGGTACTGAGTGGAGAGGCCAACGAGCACGGCTACAAGCCCTTCTCGATCGGCGAGTTCAACTTCTCACGCGACGAGCACTTCGTGCACGTCACGTGGCCCTCGGGCACCCACGTCACCGCGGCGGAGCCGTTCCTCAAGGCGCTGATGCGTGACGTCGCCTGGAACTTCTTCTACGGCACCGTGAACTTTGACGCGGTCCTCGGTACGACGAATCACTACGGCAACGTCGACCTCTTCGCGGGACGCTTCAATGAGGCCTACCGCAAAGCCGAGCTCGACCATATGGAGAACTTCCCCCACGACGAGATCAAAGCCACGTTCACCGCCATGCTGAGCGACTGGACGAACGCGACATTTGACCCCTTCGCCGCGCCCATGGAGACTGGTTCGGCCTACGGGGCGAAGTCGGGCAACAACGACGCCGCGGTCACCAGAACGCGCGTGACGGCCAAGCGAATGGTGGGCATGCCCGATGACGAGCCGCTACGCACCGACGAGTCGGGCTACCCCGTGAACCGTGCCTTTCACGACGTCGACCAGAGTCAACCAGTCGTCGAGGTGGAGCCCGGGTACGAGAACGAGGTGTCGGCGTACAACTTCTTCGCGTATCTCTCGCGCAGCGACGTGACGTGGAACCCGTCGGTCGTCTCGGTGTGCAAAGACAGCCTGTACTGCCCAACGACCGAGGAGTTCATCCTGCCGATTATCCACGGCAACGACCGCGTCGAGTGGTTCATCCAGCTGAGCGACGAGATCATCTGGGAAGTCGAGGACCTCAAGACCGGTACGCCCAGAGCCAAGGTCGTGATGAAGGCGGGGGACTGTGCGTCGATGCCCGCCGACATCCGCCACCGCGGCTACTCGCCGAAGCGTTCGATGCTGCTCGTGTGGGAGAACAACTCGCCGGCGATCCCGGACATGATCGCTCGCGGCGAGGCATCGGTCGTTCCGGTCAAGTTTTGAGTCCGGCGTGTTGACCCGCGGGCTGTTCATTGACGGTGAGTTCGTCGACGCCGCCGACGGCGCGACAATCGACGTCCTCAACCCCCACGACGGATCGTTGCTGGCCGTCGTGGCCGAGGGTCGTGAACGCGACGTCGACGTAGCGGTCGACGCGGCCCAACGCGCCTTTCCCGCGTGGTCGGGACTGCCGGCGAGCGAGCGGGGTCGGATCCTCTTGCGCCTGGCCGACATCATCGAAGCTAACGCGGAAGAACTCGCGCTCTTAGAGTCCACCGACACCGGTCATCCGCTGCGCGACACTCGGATGCTGGACGTGCCGAGAACCGTCGCGACGTTTCGCTACTTCGGCGGCATGGCGGACAAGTACGAGGGCACCGTGCCGCCCGTTGAGAAGGGCTTCCTCAACCTCGTCACTCACGAACCCATCGGCGTGGTTGGTCAAATCGTGCCGTGGAACTTCCCCCTGATGTTCTGTGGATGGAAGCTCGGTCCGGCGCTGGCGGCGGGCAACACGGTCGTGATGAAACCCTCGGAGTTGGTGCCGCTTTCCACGTTGCGACTCTGTGAGCTCATTGACGAGGCGGGCATCCCACCCGGTGTCGTGAACGTCGTCCCGGGATACGGCGCCGTCGCGGGCGCGCGCCTGGCGTCGCACGAGGGCGTGGGCAAGATCAGTTTCACCGGATCGACCGTCACGGGACGAGCCATCGTCGCGATGTCGGCGGGCAATCTCAAGCGGGTCCAACTCGAGCTCGGAGGAAAGGGCGCGAACATCGTCTTTGACGACGCCAATCTCGCGGCCGCGGTCAACGGCGCCGCGTTCGCCATCTTCCACAATCAGGGCCAGGCCTGCATCGCGGGCTCGCGCATCATCCTGCACCAGAACATCGCCGAGGAGTTCCTCGATCGCTTCGTCGAACTCGCCGCGTCCATCAGAGTCGGTGCACCCCTCGAAGCCGGCACCGAAATGGGCCCGCTGACCTCGGCGCTGCACCGCCAGCGAGTGCTCGACTACGTCGAGGTCGCCCGCGCCGAGGGCGGCGAGGTGCTGACCGGTGGGGCCGCTCCGGACGATGCGAATCTCAAGGACGGTTACTACGTCCTCCCGACGGTGGTGCGGGCCCGGCCCGAGGATCGGGTCAGCCAAGAAGAGGTCTTCGGTCCCTTCGCGACGGTCGCGGTGTTCAACTCCGACGACGAGGCGGTCACTATCGCGAACTCGACCCAGTACGGACTGGGCAATGGGCTGTGGACCAACGACCTGTCAAGGGCGCACCGTGTCGCGAAGGCCCTGCGCAGTGGCATGGTGTGGGTCAACAGCTACAAGCGCGTCAGCCCGGGCTCACCCTTCGGCGGGGTCGGCCAGTCTGGTTACGGCCGAGAGATGGGCTTTGAAGCGATGCACGAGTACACCCAGACCAAGTCGACGTGGATTAACGTGGACGCGAATCTGCCGGCGTGGTACCCGAGGAACCAGTGAACGCACGGCCCCTGACGCTCTCGGACGCCGTCGCGGAGTTCGTGCACGACGGTGACACTGTCGCGCTCGAGGGGTTCACGCACCTCATTCCCTTCGCCGCGGGGCACGAGATCATTCGTCAGGGACGACGCGACTTGACACTGGTGCGAATGACGCCCGACATCATCTACGACCAGCTCATCGGGATGGGCTGCGTGTCGAAACTCATCTTCTCCTGGGCCGGGAACCCCGGGGCCGGCTCCCTGCACCGATTCCGCGACGCGGTAGAGAATGGTTACCCCCATCCCCTGGAGATCGAAGAGCACAGTCACGCGGGCATGGCGGTGCGCTACCAGGCGTCCGCGTCGGGCCTGCCCTTTGGCGTGTTGCGCGGCTACGCCGGGACGGACCTCTCACAGCTCAGTCCGACCATTCGCTGGATCACCTGCCCCTTCACCGGCGAGGAACTCGCCGCCGTGCCGGCGCTCTCGATCGACGTCAGCGTGATCTGTGCCCAGCAGGCCGACCGACGGGGCAACGTCATGATGTGGGGTATCACCGGCGTGCAAAAAGAGGCCGTCCTCTCGGCGAAACACTCCGTCGTCCTCGTAGAAGAAATCGTCGACGACTTCACCCCGCACGTCAACGCTGTGGTACTGCCGTCGTGGACCATCGACGCGGTCAGCGTCGTACCGTCTGGTTCATATCCCTCCTACTCCGAGGACTACTCCGAGCGGGCGAACGACTTCTACGCGCAGTGGGAGGGCATCAGTCGAGATCGTGTGGCGTTTCACGCGTGGATGACGAACCACGTGCTCGAGACGAAGGATCACGCGGCCTTCATGGAGTCGCTCACCGCGATCGGGGTGACGACGTGACCGAGGTCGCCGAGATCGACACCGCCCTCGAGTGGACGAGTGACGAGATCATGACGGTCGTGGCGGCCCGAGAGTTGACCGGCGAGATGGTGTGCTTCGTCGGCATCGGCCTGCCGAGCAAGGCGGCGATCCTGGCTCGAGCGACGCACGCGCCCAACGTCACCCTGGTCTACGAGTCCGGGTGCATCGGCGCCAAACCTGATCGTCTGCCGCCGTCCATTGGCGACGGCGTCTTGAGTCGAACTGCGGACGCGGTGGTCTCGGTGCCGGAGATCTTCTCCTACTGGCTGCAGGCCGGTCGGATCGACGTCGGATTCCTCGGGGCGGCGCAAGTCGACAAGCGGGGCAACATCAACACCACGGCCGTCGGAGAGTACGACCGACCGACGGTTCGCCTCCCCGGTGCGGGCGGCGCTCCGGAGATCACCACGTCGTGCGGCACGGTCATCATCACCCTTCGACACAGCGCGAGAGCGTTCGTCGAAAAACTGGACTTCGTGACGTCGGTGGGGCATTTCGAAGATGAGGAGTTGGAACGTCAGCGCGCACGACACGGCCACGGACCACAGGTCATCGTCACCGACCTGTGCGTCCTTCGCTACCAGCCCTCATCGCGGGAGTTCGAGGTGACCTCGCTGCACCCGGGCGTCTCGGTTGAAGACGTCCTCGCTCAGACCGGCTGGCCGGTGATCATCAGTGACGACCTCGAAGAGACGGCGCCGCCTACCAAGGAGGAGCTGGCCGCGCTGCGTCGATTCTCCGAGTCGTCGGCACACTCGCGATGATCTCATTCACCTACGACGCGTTGTCGAACCGAGTGGTCTTCGGGATTGGCAGTCGACGCAGTGTTCGAGAAGAGGTCGAGCGGCTCGGCGCGACGCGAGTGCTGCTCATTGCGGACCCGCACGACCACGAGCGATCGAACGAGATAGCCGACTACCTCGGTGACCGGTGTGTCGCGCTCTTTAGTGACGTCGCGCAACACGTGCCGGTAGAGAAGGCCGCGCTCGTTCGGGCGCTGGCGGACGACGTGGGCGCGGACGTCACCGTCACCTTCGGTGGCGGATCGGCGACGGGATTTGGCAAAGCCATCGGACTCAGTCACCACCTCCCACAGATCTGCATTCCCACCACGTACGCCGGTTCGGAACAGACGCCGATATGGGGGATGACGAGCGGACAGGACAAGCAGACCGGGCGCGACCTCGCCGCACTCCCCAAAGTCGTTCTCTACGACCCGGAGCTGACGTTGGCGCTGCCGGTGGCGATCGCGGGGCCGAGCGGCGTGAACGCCCTCGCGCACGCGATCGAAGGGTTGTATAGCCCGGGAGCGAATCCCATCTCGTCGGTCGTAGCGTTCGAGTCAATTCGCGTCCTGGTCAACCATCTGCCCCAGCTGGTGGAGCGACCCTCCGACATGGATGAGCGATCGAGCGTGCTCTACGGCGCNNCACGTGCTCGGGGGGCTCTACGGGCTCGACCACGGACAGATGAACGCGGTGATCTTGCCCTACGCCCTCCACTTCAACGCACCGGCGATTCCCGCGATCTATGAACGTCTGAACGACGTGCTCGAGGGGGATGCGGCCGGAAAGGTCTACGACCTCGTCGCGACCCTCGGTGCACCACAGGATCTGGCCAGCATCGGGTTTCCCGACGATGGCGTCGACGTCGCGGCTCCGTTGATCGTCAAGGCGGCGGCGGGCAACGTGCGTCCCATCGACGAAGAACAGGCGCGGGACTTGCTCCGCTCGGCCGTGTCGGGTCAACGACCATCGTGACGTCGTCATTCATCGTCGACGCCGTTCGCACGCCGCTCGGGCGAATTGGCGGCGCGCTGGCCACCGTGCGACCAGACGACCTCGCCGCGACCGTGCTCTCCAGCGTCGTCGAGAGGAACGAGACGCTCGATCCCGCGGACATCGACGACGTGGTGCTCGGCAACTCCAACGGTGCGGGTGAAGAGAACCGCAACGTCGCACGGATGGCCCTGTTACTCGCGGGCTATCCGGTGAGCGTGCCCGGGACGACGGTGAATCGGCTTTGTGGCTCCGGTTTGGAAGCCGTCAACCAGGCGAGTCGGGCCATTGAAGTCGGCGACGCCGAGATCGTCGTCGCGGGCGGCGTCGAGTCGATGACTCGGGCTCCCTACGTGGTGCAGAAGGCGGAGCGCCCGTTCCCCCGTGAGCATTCGCAGATGTATTCGACCACGCTCGGGTGGCGTATGGAGAATCCACTCTTGCCCGCCCAGTGGAGAGTGCCGCTGGGCGAGGGCGCGGAGATTCTCGTTGACGAGTTCGCCATCTCTCGCGACGAGCAAGACGAGTTTGCGCTTCGGAGCCACCATCGCGCACAACGCGCGTGGGAGGAGGGCTACTTCGAAGAGGAGATCGTCCTCGTACCGGAGACGACGCTCACGATCGACGAGTCAATACGTCTTGACTCCACGATCGATCGACTTTCGGCACTGTTTCCAGTGTTTCGACCCTCCGGATCGGTGACCGCCGGCAATTCGTCGCCCATGAATGACGGTGCCGCAGCCCTCTTACTCATGAGCGAGCGCGCCGTCACGACGAGCGGCGCAGCGCCCATGGCGAGAATCGCCAGTCGTGGCGTGAGTGGCATTGAACCCCATCGCTACGGACTGGGGCCGGTGGAAGCGGCCGAGACGGCCCTACGGCGAGCGGGGATCAGTTGGGGCGACCTGCGTGTGGTCGAACTCAACGAAGCGTTCGCGGCGCAGGCGTTGGCGTGCCTGAAGGCGTGGCCCGAGTTGGACCCGACCATCGTGAACCCCCGTGGCGGGGCGATCGCCATCGGTCACCCCATCGGGGCGTCCGGAGCGCGAATCCTGACCACGCTGGCGCACGAGCTTCGCCGTCTGGGTGGCGGGTGGGGACTCGCGACGATGTGCATCGGCGTGGGCCAAGGCATCGCCGTCGTCCTCGACGCGCGTTAGGTCGGTAGTGAGAAAGTGGGCAGCGTGAGCGATCAGGAGTCCGAGCAGGTCCTCTTAGAACAGGTGCTCGACAGTTTCGACGAGTCCGCCAACCCCCGTTTAGTCGAGGTAGTGCGAGCGGCCGTCCGGCACCTTCACGCGTTCGTCGAGGAGACGGGCCTCACGCGCGAAGAGTGGATGACGGGCATCGAGTTCCTCACCGACACCGGGAAGAAGTCCGTCGACTCCCGTCAGGAGTTCATCCTCCTCTCCGACACGCTCGGGGTGTCGATGCTCGTCGAAATCGTGAATCAAATGGCTACCGACGTGGCGACTGATGCCACGGTCCTTGGCCCGTTCTACGTGCCCGACGCCCCACTGATGGAGATGAACGCCTTCATCGGTAGAGAGGGTGACGACGTCGCTCCGCTCACCTTGGCGGGGACCGTTCGCAGCGCAAAGGGGGGAGTGCTTGAGGGCGCGGTGATTGAAGTGTGGCAGGTCGCGCCGAACGGGCTCTACGACGTCCAAGACGCGAAAGGCGTATTTCCCAACTTTCGTGCGACGTTTCGAACCGGAGCCGACGGGACGTTCTCGCTCAGGACCTCTCGACCGATCGACTATCAGATTCCCACCGACGGTCCGGTGGGCACCATGTTGAAGGCGACCGGACGAGACTCCTGGCGGGCCGCGCATACGCACTTTCGCGTCTCGTGTGACAGCTACAAGACCGTGGTCACCCACGTCTTTGACGCCTCGTCGCCTCGTCTGCACTCCGACGCCGTCTTTGGAGTGAGGGAGTCGCTCGTCGTGGACATGAGCGGTCCCACCGCCACCTTTGACGTCACGCTCGATGAAGTGTGAGATCGCGCAACTCCCGACCTCGCGACGCTCATCGCCGTTGAAGGGGTGTTCGATATGACCGGTCCCGCTGGTGAGGAGTCCCGATCCGACGATCGTGCGCGTGGGGAGCGAATCTCCCTGCCTGAGGCGAGCGCCATGACCGAAGATCAACGACAGTGTGCCGACGCGCTCATCCGTGGTCCGAGGAAGGGTGTCGTGGGTCCGTTTATCCCACTGCTCCAGACTCCCCGGCTGCTCAATCTGATGGAGCCCCTAGGGGCAGAGCTGCGATTCCACGGACGATTGGAGGACCGGATCCGAGAGTTGGTGGTGTTGGCCGTCGCGCGCCATACCTCGAACCAGTTCGAGTGGACCGTGCACGTTCCCCTCGCCGTTGAAGCGGGGGTATCGCGGAACACCATTTCGGCGGTCTTAGAACGTCGAGTCCCCGCGGGTGGTCCCGAGGACGAGTCACTCGCTCTGGAGTTTGCGAATACTCTCATGAGCGACCACGCGGTCCCTGACTCGCTCTACGACGGAGTTCACGCGACCTTTGGCGATGAGGGAACTGTCGAGCTGTCCGCGCTGATTGGCTACTTCGTGACGGTGTGTTGGATCATGAACGTGGCGCGTACCCACTCCGAAGAAGATCCCGAACTCGGCATCGTGCGACCATTGGCGTAGGCGACAGTGGAACGAGCGACCACGCGCCGCTCCCTTTGGTGGACGTTCCGAGCACCACCACCGCAGCGGTGAGGTGGTGCGTGACGCATCTGCCGACAACGCCACCGCTGGTCGCGCCAGCAGCTTGCGCGAGGGTCACCCCAGTACGTTCGTTCGATCACGGTCACTTAGTGATACTCAAACATTGATCTCCCCTCGGACGAGATCGAGGTCAACCGAGTTGTGACGAAATAGCGAAGAACGAGTGATAGCGGTGACAGGATTGATGGCGAGAGCACTGGCGCCGCCTCGTTGTGCCAAGTCATTGGGTTCCTTCCGATGAGCAGTCAGTTAGGAAATCGATGATTGATTCCCCTACAACGGCTGATGAGCCACGTATCCCCGCGGCGATTATCGAAGCGCCCCGTGCGGGATCGAGGCCAGCGCTCGTGAGCGCGACGTCGTCTGTTACCCCCCGAGTCCTCGCA
This sequence comes from Acidimicrobiaceae bacterium, assembly GCA_003136495.1. Classification (GTDB taxonomy): domain Bacteria; phylum Actinomycetota; class Acidimicrobiia; order Acidimicrobiales; family RAAP-2; genus RAAP-2. Next base: position 56,215 of record PLER01000028.1, on the reverse strand, counting down.
CCGTGGATCTATCTCGGCGTCAACGTGCCGCTGGTGGTGGCCATTTTCGCCCTGCCGGCGTACCACGTCTATCTCTGGGGAACGATGGGCGTCGGCTCGGCGGTGGCCGTCGCTGTCGGGGTCCTACGTAACCGACCCACACGGCCCGCCGCCTGGGTCGTGGTGGCGCTCGGCGTGGCGACGTTCGCCTCGGGCGATATCTCCTACGACGTGCTGACGGAGTTCCTGCACGAGCAGAACCCTTATCCGTCCATCGCCGACGTGTTTTATCTCGCGACGTACGTGCTGCTCGCTGCGGGCTTGATCATGATGGTTCGATCGCGCCGACGTCGTGACAGCGATTCCGGTGCGGCCCTGGACGCCCTCATCATCACCTCGGGTATCGGCGCGCTGTCGTGGATCTACTTGATCCAGCCCTACGCCTACGCGACCGACTTGGGGATGCTGTCGAAGTTAACGTCGATCGCTTATCCCTTGGGTGACATCTTGCTCCTGGTCGTGCTCTTGCGACTGGTGTTCGGCGGCGGGACCCGCAATCCGTCGGTCCGTCTCTTGGTGGCGGGTGCCGTGGGCATGTTTGGTGCCGACTGCATCTACGGTTGGATCCAGTTACACGGTTCGTGGAAGGTCGGCGGCCCGACCGACGTGGGCTGGGTGCTGTTTTACCTGTGCTGGGCGGCGGCCGCTCTGCATCCCGCCATGCGCGACTTGACCATCGAGCGGCCCTGGCGGGCTCGCCATCTCAGTCTGCCGACGCTGGCGGTGCTCTGCGTGTCCGCGCTGATTGCTCCACTCGCTCTCGTATTTCGTCAAGCCACGGGTTTCCACAACGACGGGATCATCCTTGCGACCGTCTCCGCGGCCGGCTTCATCCTCGTCATTCTTCGCTTGATCGGCCTCGTGCGGGCCCAAGGTGTCGACGCGCGCCGAGAACAGGCCCTACGGGAGTTCTCTCAGTATCTCGTCACGGCGAGCGACCGTTCAGGGGTGTGGAATGCGGGCGTCGAGGCCGTAGTGAGGATTCGCGCGTCGGGCGTCATGGGCTGTGTCGTCATCACCTCCGGGTCCAGCCGGGCGGAGATCGTCGCGGCGACGTGGCCCGAGTTCGTGGGTGCGAAGGTCAAAGTGACCGAACCCGACAAGCGAAGTGACCTGCGCACGCTCGCGCTGGTCGGTGGTCTCACAATCGGGGGTACGCCCGCCTCGACGATCTGGACGCAGTTGAGATCACCCGAGGGCCACCGCACGCAAGAACGGATCCTCCTCGCCCACGATCGCCCGTTGCCCATTGACCTCAGGGCAATCCTCGACAGTGTCGCCAGTCAACTCTTCTTGGCACTGGAGCGCGTCGAATTGACTCGCGAGGTCGACACGGCGAGAAACGATCGACGATTCCAGGCCATGGTGAAATACTCCTCGGACATGATTACGTTGCTGGGCCCCGACTTGCGCGTCTTCTATCAGAGTCAGTCCATAAACGAGATCCTGGGCCGAGCACCCGAGGAGATCATTGGACTGTCCCTAGAGGACCTCGTCCACCCCGACGAGGTGGAAACCGCCCAAGCCCAGGTTGCGAAAGTGCTCGGCGGAGGATTGGGCAGCACGTCCACGTGTGAGTTTCGAATCTCCCATCACGATGGTCAGTGGCGAACGCTCAACGTCGTCATCACCAACCTCTTAGAAGAGCCCGACGTCGAGGCCGTGGTGCTCAATAGTCGTGACATGACCGCGCGTCACGCGTTGGAGCAAGAGCTCAACCACCAGGCGTTTCACGACACGCTGACCGGCCTCGCGAACCGGTCGCTGTTCATCGACCGACTCACCCACGCCATGGACCAGGACGGTCGTGAGCAGAACCCCGTCGCGGTGCTGTTCTTGGACCTCGACGAATTCAAGGCCGTCAACGACAGCTTCGGTCACCCCGCGGGCGACGACTTATTGGTGGAAGTGGCTCGTCGTATCCGTTCCGCGACTCGCCCAGGCGACACCGTCGCGCGCTTCGGCGGGGACGAGTTCGCGGTCCTGGTGGAGTCGGGCACCATGCCCGGCGCTGCTCAATCGGCGGCCCAAGGAATCATTGACGTGCTGACGCCAAGTTTTCGACTCCAATCCAGCGATCTCGTGGTGCGCGCGAGCGTTGGCATCGCCATTGCCCATCGACCACAAGAGAGCCCCGACGATCTACTCCGCGACGCGGACCTCGCGATGTACGTCGCGAAACGCAACGGCAAGGGTCGCTTCGAGATGTACCGCCCGAAGATGCACGAGGACGCACTTCGTCTCTTAGAGACCGAGGTGGGCATCCGAGAGGGACTCGACGCCGGTCAGTTCGAAGTGTTCTATCAGCCGATCGTCAACGCCCATAGTGGCCAACTCACCGCCGCCGAGGCACTCGTACGGTGGCATCATCCGTCGAGGGGCCTCCTAATGCCATTGGAGTTCATCGGGGTCGCCGAGGACACTGGTCTGATCATCCCCCTCGGCGCGTACGTGCTCAGCGCCGCGACGCGCCAGGTGCAGGCGTGGAAGCAAGCCGGCGTCGTCGACGAGGCGTTCTACGTCAGCGTCAATCTCTCCACTCATCAACTCCGTGAGTCCGACCTGGTGGACAGTGTCGCTCGGGCCCTCGACGACTCGGGCCTTCCCCCTCGGGCGCTCGTCCTGGAGGTGACCGAAAGTGGTTTGATCGAGAGCTTGGCGGTGACGGTCCCTCGACTCCTGGCGCTCCGTTCACTCGGGGTGCGCCTCGCTATCGACGACTTCGGCACTGGATACTCGTCGCTGAGCTACCTCTCGGATCTTCCGGTCAACTTCGTCAAGATCGACAAGTCATTCGTCGATCGCATCACCGTGGGCACGGAAGGTTCGGCGGTCGTGCGAGGGATCATCGATCTCAGTCGCGCGATGGGCTTCACCTGCATCGCGGAGGGAGTCGAGCGAGAGGACCAACGCCGCATCCTGGACGAACTCGGCTGCTCGTACCTCCAGGGCTACCTCTTCGGCCGACCGGCGAACGGCGTCGACGCCGTCCGGGGGTTCAAGAACCTACGACCGGGCATTTCGCCGATCCTCATCGGCCGTCCCTAGTCGCCAGTGCGGTCGAGGGACGGCACCTCACGCCGGGGGCGTCGCGTGGTTCGCGAGCGCGACCCCGCGGGTAGGCTCCATTCGACGAAGCTCAACGCTCGTTTCGTCGTAGCTGCTCAGGACCGCGGTGGCTTCTGCTAAGTGTGGCAGGAGCGAGTTAGCCGGGCGCCCGTGGCGCATGACCTCAAGATGAAGGACCAGTGACCAAGAGCGGTCGTTGGCCACGCTACGTCGCGTCGCTGACCGCGATCTCTTTGCTGTTGGTCGTCCTCATGGCGGTGAGTACCATCGTGCTCGCCACGAACCAAGTGACTGGTGACGTCAACAAGCAGGTGAGTTCTACCGCCTCGGTGAGCGCCGTCGTCGTCGGACAGAAGCTCTCGGACTTGGTGACGCTCGTGAAGAGTGACGCCACGCGTTCCTCGCTCGCCGGCGACCTCACCTCGGGCGCGTCGAACAACACTCAGGTGGAGACGAACCTGGCCACCCTCGCCCACGCGTTCCCCGGAGTGTCCGCCTCCTTCGTCGTGACGCTCCAGGGGACGTCGAGTTTCGTCTATCCCCGTGAGCCCGCGATCATCGGCACCAGCTTCGCGTACCGGGACTGGTACAAGGGACTCGTCGCGTCGGGCCAGCCCTACGTCTCCAGCGCCATCGTCACCCACGAGGTGGGAAGTCCCCTCGCGGTGACGATCACCGCCTACATCAAAAACTCCGACGGACAACGGGTGGCCATTCTGGGTGTGGAGTACGGACTCGCCGCCATCACGGCCTTCGCCCGCCACGTCGGTCAAGCCCAGGGGATCACCCTCACGGTGACCGACGGTGCGGGAACGTCGTTGACCGCCGGGGGTGCCCACGGACTCGTCTCACTCGCGCGAGATCCCCGGGTGCGTGACGCGTTGAGCGGCCACGAGGGCCTCCTCACCTTTGCACCGACCGTGGCGGGAGGTGCGCGCGGCCCGACCGAGATTTCGGCCTACGCACCAATCACCGCTCCTCACTGGGCCGTGGTGGCGTCCGTGCCACACAGCGTGGCCTTCGCCGCCTTGAATCGACTGAAGAAAACCGTGCTGGTCAGCGCGCTCGTACTCATCTTGATCCTCCTCGCCGTTGGACTCACGATTCTGCTCACGGGTCGACGCCGTCGGGAGGCCGAGTTTCAGCTTCAGCAGCGTGATCGCGAGATGGTGCGCGTACTGGAGTCGATCGACGAGGCCTTCGTCTCCATCACCGCCGAGGGCGAGATCACCGCCTGGAATCACCGGGCCGAGACGCTCTGCGGGTGGTCGGCGTCCGCCGTCCTGGGCAAGAGTCTGGCGGAGTGCGTCATCGCCCCCGAACACCGAGCGGAGTTCACCTCCGACCTCGCCCAGTACCGAAGCGGTGCCCTGTCGGCCCTCGTGGGCAAACGACTCGAAATGACGGTGCTGCACCGCGACGGACAGCACATTCCCGTCGAATTGGGCGTGTGGGCGCTGGACGACCAGACGGGCTTCAGCCTCTTTATGCACGACATCACCCCTCGCCGCGACGCCCAAGCGGCCCTCACCGCCGCGAGGGACGAGGCGGCCGCGACTGCCTCACTGCTCGCTTCCATCGTTGACTCGACGGTGGACGCGATCATCGGCAAGCAACTCGACGGGACGATTACGAGCTGGAACCGTGGCGCGGAACGAATGTACGGGCACCGGGCGAAGGACGTGATCGGTGAGAACGTGGCGATGCTCTTCGCGTCGGACCGACTCGACGAACTCGACGAGGCACTCCTGCGCGTGCGCACCGGCGACGTCGTCGAGCAGTACGACACCCAGCGTCTGCGAAAGGACGGCACGGCACTCGACGTCTCGGTGACGATCGCGCCGATCGTTGACGCGTCGGGGGACGTCACTGGCGCTTCGGTCATGGCTCGAGACATCACCCAGCGTCTCGCCTTCGAGCGCGAGCGACTCACGCTCGAGGCGCGACTCAATCAGTCCGAACGCCTAGAGAGCATGGGTCGACTCGCCGGCGGCATCGCGCACGACTTCAATAACTTGCTCGGGGTCATCTTGAACTACGCCACGTTCGTCAGCGAGGAACTCGATGACGAAATGGCCGCCCTCGCGGACCTAGAGCACATTCGTACCGCGGCCGAACGCGCCAGCGCCCTCACCCGTCAACTCCTGGCGTTCGCCCGCAAGGAAGTGATGCAACCGAGGGTGCTTGATCTCAACGACGTGGTGAACGGCGTCGAAGATCTGTTGCGACGCACGATCAACGAGCAGGTGGAACTGACCTTTACCTTGGCGCCAAACCTCTGGCACATCGAAGCCGACCCGGGTCGCATCGAACAGGTGTTGGTCAATCTCGTGATCAACGCGCGCGACGCGATGCCCGAGGGTGGCAAGTTGATCATCGACACCAAGAACGTCGACGTCGACGCCACCTTCGCTCAACCCGACTCGCCACTGGTCCCGGGCCGTTACGTGCGCCTACGAGTTACCGACACCGGTTTCGGTATGGAAAAGGACGTGTTGGAACACGTCTTCGAACCGTTCTTCACCACCAAGGCCACGGGGGAGGGGACGGGCCTCGGCCTGCCCATGGTCTTTGGCATCATCCGCCAGGCTGGCGGCGACATCCGGCTGTACTCCGAGTTCGGCATTGGCACCTCGTGCAACGTCTATCTCCCCGTCTCGAACCTCTCCCCGGTCGTCGTGAACGATCACGAACCACCCAGTCCCGTCCGGGGCAGCGAAACCATCCTCATCGTCGAGGACGAGGACGCGCTGCGAGAAGTCGCGAGGCGCATCCTGGCGCGCAACGGCTACGTGGTGATGACCTGCGCCAACGGTCCCGACGCGATCGAGGAAGTTCGCGGGTTCGACGGCACGATTGACCTCCTGCTCTCGGACGTGATCATGCCCAAGATGCTCGGCAAGGAGGTGGCGCAGAAGATCCGCNNCACCAGGTTCGTTCGGTCACTTTCGACGTAGGGCGTTCGCCTTGACGTTCGCTCCCGCCGATGGTAGTAAGTGTCGGCACGCTCTGGGTCGAACGGGCTCAGCGGGACTAACTCTGAAAGGTGGGGCAACTCATGAAAACCATGACGTGCAAACAGTTGGGGGGACCGTGTGAGTTCGCGCACCACGGCGAGTCCGCCGACGACGTCATCAAGGCGCAAGACCAGCACCTAAAGGACGCCGTGGCCCAAGGAGACGAGACCCATCAGGAGGCCCTCAGCGAGATGAAGGGCCGATGGAAGCGGCCCATCTCGGGCATGGGGTGGTACAAGAAGACGAAGAAGGAGTTCGCCGCGCTCGCCGAGGACTGATCCGACGAAGCGACCGACGACGACAGTGGTCATCGACAGCGCGCCGCCGTGCTCGACGCGTCGGCGATACTGGCTACGTGACTGAGCGAAACGTCGTTGGTGGGGAGTTAGAGCCCTGTGGCACCGACCCCATGACGGGCTTCTACCGCGACGGCTGTTGCTCGACGAGCGACGAGGACCGTGGCAGCCACACGATCTGTGCGGTGGTGACCGCTGAGTTTCTCCAACACCAGCGCGCTATCGGCAACGATCTCTCTACGCCCGCGCCGCAGTACCACTTCCCCGGACTCGTGCCCGGTGACCGCTGGTGCGTCACCGCCGCTAATTGGCTTCGCGCCCATCACGACGGCGCCGCCGCGTTCGTGGTCCTCGCGTCGACGCACGAACGGGCGCTGGAGATCGTGCCGCTCGACACGCTTCGCGAACACGCGGTGGACGTCCCGGCGGGTCCGGGCGACCTCGAAGGGTAGCGCCAACGGCGGACGTTACGCTCGAGAGCGACGACGCGAGTGCGTCAATCGCGGAGCGTGCGACGTGGCGACGGTCCGCTGCGATGCTCGCGACGACGACCGAGTTCACACCTGGAAGTAGTGGCCTTCGTCAAGGTCCGCGATCACGCCGGCGTGCGTGGGTGTCCAACCCATTAACTCCCTAGTCCACTCGCTGGAGGTCGGATTGTCGAGTTGCACGAAGAGGCTGAGGTACGTGAAGTAGGCGTCCGCCTCTTCGGCCGGTATCGAGACGACGGGCAGGTTGAGGTTGCGACCGATGGCGTCGGCGATCTCGCGGAAGGCAACGCCTTCGTCGCCGACCGCGTGCAGCCGGGTGCCCGCCGGTGCTGCTTCCACCGCGAGTCGGTAGAGTCGCGCGGCGTCGAGGGTGTGCACCGCGGGCCAGCGGTTCGTTCCCTCGCCGACGTAGGCGGCGAACCCCTTCTCGCGGGCGATGGCGACCAGCGCTGGTACGAAACCGTGGTGATCGAGCGAGCTGTGCACGGTGGGTGTCAATCGGATGACCGAGGACCGTACGCCGCGTTGCGCCGACGCGATCACGGCGTTCTCCGCGTCGATGCGCGGTCCGCCCTCTAAGACGTCGGTCTCGACGGCCGTTCGCCCCAGTTGGAGGAAGGCCAAGGCGAGCGTGCCCGAAGAGATCGCCAGTGGCTTACTGGTGCCCGCCAGCGTTTCGATCATGGCGTTGATGGCCAGGCGGTCGGTCTCCGCGGCTCCAATGAAGTCGCCCGCACGCATCGCGTCGTGGCGAAAGGCCAAGTGAATGACCCCATCTGATGATTCGCTGGCCGCGCGGATGAGGTCAAGATCGTCGAGGGATCCCCGCTGCACCGTGGCGCCCGCGGCCGCAACGACCGCGGCGGCGTCGTCGGAACGCGCGTAACCAACGACTTCGTGGCCCGCGCCGAGAAGTTCTGGAATGACGGCGGAACCGATGTGGCCGGACGCGCCGGTGACGAAAATACGCATGAGAGAAACCTCCAACTAGATGAATCTCCCCGGCCGTAGCGGCGAGAGGAGCGGCGATGTCATTCGCTGACATCAATGTAGCAGGTAATGTCAGTCGCTGCCATCAAGTACGATGCCGGTGTGAGTCGATGGGAACCCAACGCTCGAGGTCGTCTCGAACAGGCCGCGATGGACCTCTACGTGGAACGGGGATTTGAACAGACCACGGTCGCCGAGATCGCCAGCCGTGCGGGGCTTACGGAGCGGACCTTTTTTCGCTACTTCAGCGACAAGCGAGAGGTGCTGTTCTGGGGGGCCGCGTCACTACAAGAGATCCTGGTCAACACGATCACCGACGCGCCGGGGGGAACGTCGCCCATCGCTGCGGTCGCCGCGGCCATTGAAGTCGCCGGCACGCTCTTTCAAGAGGGACGCGAGCGATCGAGGGCTCGTCAGGCCGTGATCGAGGCGAATCCCGAACTCAAGGAGCGGGAGTTGATCAAGCTCGCCGCCCTCGCCGCCGCCATGGCCGAGGCCCTGCGAGGACGTGGCGTGAGGGATCCGGTAGCGAGTCTGGCGGCGGAGGCGGGCATCGCCGTGTTGAAGATCAGCTTTGACGAGTGGGTCGCCATCTTGGGAGATGACGACTTGCCACAACGCATGCGGGCCGCCTTCAGTGAACTGAGAGCGGTCACCGCGGGCTGACGTCGCGCCGACCTCGAGGTTGCGGAGGCGACGCTGAGCGAACCAACAACGAGGCGCCCCAAAGGGAACGCCTCGTCGAGGTTGACGCCGATTGGTTACGACGGCTGACCGGGGTTGGCCGGGGGTGCTCCCAGCGCCAGCAGCGCCGCACTACGGACGACGAGCGCGCTGCCGAGGGCGGCCTCGTAGTTCAAGCGCGCCGTGTGGGCTTCGGCGCCGGTCGTGGAGACGGCGAGGGCGGCCGCCAAGGTGGTCTGTGCCGCCACGATGGTCGCGCGGAAGGCGATGTTCGCGGCCTGGATGCCCATCACGTAGGCGGTACCGTTGTAGCCCGCCGGGGGTGTCGGGGGGTCGCCCGCCGCGGTGATCGCCGTGACGCGGGCGTTCAAGGACGTGGCGAGCGCCGCTTCGAGGGCCGCGAGCGCCGCTTGACGCTCGGCCGGGGTCGTCGCGGTGGACTTCGCCGTGAAGTACGCGGCGCGGTCACTCTCGATGGAGGCTCGATACGTCAGTCGGATTGACTGCAGGCCTTCGACGTAGGACTTCCACGATGCGTGAAAGGCCTTCCACGCCGCAGTCGCGCTCGTCGTGGCTGACGTTGCGGTACCGGCAGTCGTGGTCGAGGTGGCCGAGGTGGTCGAGGTCGTCGATGAGCTCGCCGACGCGACGGCGGGAATGGTGAGTCCCACCGCGGTGACGACGGCGACTGACGCCAGGGACTTGATGTTGAACTTCTTCATGAGTTCTCCCTTCAGAGGAACACATTCGACAGTAGGCAGTGCGATTGTGAGATCGGTGTGAGGAAACTGTTGAATCGATGGGAGATGGGTTCGAGTTTCCTTTGAATCGCCCGTGCGGAGCGGAGCGTCCGTCGCTGGTGTGACGTGGCGAAAGGACTGTCGAGCCCTGTTTCGACGAGAACTGGGCTTCCTAGGCTGAGAATATGTACATCCGGCTCGTGAACGTGCTGATTCGCGCGAACGCCGAACCAGGACAACCACTGGGGAAGCCGTGACGACGAACGACACGTCGACGTCGTCGGGCATTCTGGAAGTTCTCAGGGCCGCTGGATCGCACCCGGTGGTGCGGTGTTTCCCAGAGGGTGCGATCGTCGTCTTCGATCGGGACCTTCGCTACCTCTGTGCCGGGGGAGAAGGTCTCGCTCTCGTCGGGCTCACTCGCGCCGACTACGAGGGGCGAACGATCTATGAGGTGTTCCCCCGAGAAGTGGCCGCCGCGCTCGGACAGCCCTTCCGCGACGCGCTCACGGGCATTGAGCAAACCATCGATATCCACTACGAGGGTCGCACCTACTCGCACCGTGTCGCACCCTTGCGTGACGACGCCCAACAGATCGTCGCGGGCATCGGCTTCGTCTTGGACGTGACCGCGTCGCGCCAGGCCGAGCAAGGTCTTCGTGAATCAGAGACGACCGTACGTGACGAGCGCCGCCGACTACGCGACGCCGAGGAGATCGGGCACGCGGGTTCCTGGGAGTGGGACCTCGCGAGCGACGTCATCACCTGGTCCGACGGCCTGTTCGCCCTACACGGTCTCGATCGCCAACGTTTCGACAACGGGTACGCCCAGGCGGCGAGTCGCGTCAACCCGGCCGACCGGGAACTCGTCGACGAGGCGATAGCGGCGTGCCATCGAGGAGAGTCGGTCCAGTTTCGATATCGCGTGACGAGGTTGAGCGATGGGCAGACCCGGTGGTTCGCTTCACGCGCGAGCGGCATCGTGGAGGACGGAATGGTCTCGCGACTCGTGGGCGCGGTCGCTGACATCACGGAGCAGGTATCCGCCGAAGAAGAGGTCGCCGCCGCGAACAAGTTCCTAGAGGCGATCATGATCGCGTCACCCGATTACACCTTCATCTCGAACGTGGTGACCGGCGTCTTGGTCTACGGCTCACGAGATCGAGACCTGCTTGGTCTGAGCAACACCAGGACGGAGTTGGTCGGGCACAATTTGAAGCGGCTCGTGCACCCCGACGACCTAGCGGCGTGGGAAGCAATGAACGAGGCGTCACGGGATCTAAAGGACGGCGAGGTTCTGCAAATTCGCTACCGTCTTCGCCACGCCGACGGGCAGTGGCATTGGATGACTCGCCACGCGGTGCCCTTTCGCCGCGACGCCGCGGGCAAGGTGGTTGAAGTTCTCGGAGTTCTGCGTGACGTCACCGACGTGGTCAACACGTGGGAGGGTCGCATCGAAGACGCGCTGCACGATGAACTGACGGGTCTGCCCAGCCGGACGTTGTTGTTGGACCGACTGGACGAGGCCCTCGCCCGCACCGGACGCGATGGCCGCGAAATCGCGGTGTTGTACTGCGACCTCGACGACTTCAAAGGCGTCAACGACGCGGCGGGACACGCCGCGGGTGACGCGGTCCTCGTCGAGGCCGCCGCGCGATTTCGCGGGGCCCTCCGTGACGGCGACACGGTCGCGCGAGTTGGCGGCGACGAATTCGTGCTCATCGTCGAACCGTGGAATCGACCCGTCGCGGGGGCCCCCGCGAAAGGCGACGCGATGGACGGGCGAGCGTTAGGCAAAGAAGTGGCGGCGCGGGTGCTACGGGCCATGGAGGCGCCGTTCGTCATCGACGGCGCCGAGTTCGACGCCACCGTCAGTATCGGTGTCACCCACGCTTCGCGCGTGAATCGGGACGCGACCCGAGGAGTGCAGTCCGGCGACGTCATCCGAGAAGCCGATGGGGCGATGTACGAAGCCAAGCGGCGCGGCGGTAACCAGATTCAGGTCTTCGGCGATGCGGAGCCCGCGACGTAACGAGAGCGCGGTGGGCGAGTCGTCGCTACCAGAGTTGAGAGAGTTGGCCCGCTACGACGTCGGCGCCGTCCACCTTCGCCGTCGTCGGCGTGGCACGTTCGCGCGGGTCGTGTGGCGCCGCCACCTCGTCGAGCGTCGCGCGTACGCCATCGCTCAGGAATCGAGAAGGCTGGGCCCAGGAGTGGTCATCGCGTACCACGTGGTGGTGGTACCGCAACGGGACGTAGATCGCGAGGTTCCGGCGGGCCCGGGTCACCGAGACGTAGAACAGTCGTCGCTCTTCTTCAAGTCCCTCGCGTGAGCCGAGCGCCATGTCGGAGGGAAAGTTCCCGTCGGCCGCGTGGATGACGTGCACGGCGTCGAACTCGAGGCCCTTCGCCGAATGCACCGTGGAGAGGACCAGCCAGTCCTCATCCACCATGGGTGGCCCCGCGAGGTCGCCGGTCGACACGGGTGCGTCGAGCGCTTGATCGGCCGCGACGTCGCTCAGGCGCACCGCATCGGCGCACGCCACCACGAGCGCGCCGAGGTCCTCGAGCCTCGGCGCGGCGTCGTCGTAGGAGGCGATGATGAACGGACCCAGGGCCTCGCGAATGCGTTCCGCCTGGAGGACGACACTTTCGCCGTGTCGCACGCACATCGCGTCAATGAGTCGCGTCGACATGTCGCGGACGTCCTCGGGCAGGAGTCCGACCACCTCGGACCACCGCGCCGCGATGACGTCAAAGGAGAGGGGGAGCGCGCGAGCCTCATCGCGAAGCCCGTCAAGGACCCGACGGGCGGTCGCTGGACCGACGCCGGGCATGAGCTGCAAGAGTCGAAACCACGAGACCTCATCGCGCGGGTTGTCCGCGAGACGAAAGGACGCCAACAAGTCCTTCACGTGGGCCGCCTCGAGGTAGCGCAAGCCGCCGTACTTGACGAAGGGGATCCGGCGTCGCGCGAGTTCGAGTTCCAGGTCACCACTGTGGTGGGCCGCGCGAAAGAGGACGGCTTGTTTCTGCAGTGAGGTACCAGATTCGTAGAGTTCGAGGACTCGATCGGCGACGAGCTCGGACTGTTGACGTTCGTCGGCGCAGTGAACGAGTTGGGGCGTACCCGCGCCGGGGTGCGCCGCGCTCTCTCGCAGCACCGCGCAAAAGCCCTCGGGGGCGTCGGCGGCAAGCGCGTTGGCCACGGCGAGGATCGCGGCGGACGATCGGTAGTTGAGATCCAGGGTGATGGTCGTGAGTCCGTCAAAGTACTTCTCCGCCTCGAGTAAGAAGCGTGGCGACGCCCCACGAAAGCCGTAAATCGCCTGTGCGTCATCGCCCACCAGCGTCAGGCGCGGGTCGAAACGACGAAGTCCCACGAGGACGTCAAGCTGCAACTTGTTCACGTCTTGGAACTCGTCGACGAGTACGTGATCGTAGTCCGCCGCGATCTCCTTACCCAGGACGTCGTGCTCGGCGACCACGCGCCAGTAGAGCAAGAGGTCGTCGAAGTCCAGGAGACCGAGCGAGCGCTTCTTCGAGGTGTAGGCGCTGAAGATCGCGCCAACTTCGTCCGCGCGGTCAGCGCACCAGGGCGCGTGCTCGGCTAAGACCTCGACCAACGGCACGCCGGTGTTCACCGTTCGCGAATACAGCCCCGCCAGGGTCGACTTCTTCGGTAGTCGTCGCTCGGCGCTGACCACGCGCAGATCCCCTCGTACGAGGTCCAACAAGTCCGCGGCGTCGCCGTGGTCGAGGACCCCGAAGCCTTCCGGCAGACCCACCGCGTCGTGGTACCGACGCAGCGTTCGATGCGCGACGGAGTGAAACGTCCCGCCCGTGACTCGTCGAGACTGGTCCGCACGCCGCATCGCGCGCACGCGCCCGAGGACGTCGCGCGCCGAGCGTCGGGTGAAGGTCAAGAGCAAGATCCGCTCGGGCGTGATGCCCTCGTCAAGCAAGAACTCGACTCTGGCCGTTAGCGTCGTTGTCTTTCCCGTGCCGGGTCCGGCGATGACGCGCAGTGGTCCTTCGCCGAAGGACGCCGCTTCGCGCTGTCGGTCGTTGAGGGTCGACCCCGAAGCGAACATACGTTCGATAGTACCGTGAGCCCGTTACCCGCCGAGGTACCGCGCCGGGCGTGCCCATTCGCCGCCACGTCGCCTCGTTATCGTGGGTTCGTCAGTCCCCGTGGTCCCACCGATGAGGTGAGTCCTCGACGACCCGGGCTGGCGGAGTTACGTGATGGCGTCGAAGTCGTGGTATCGAGGGCGTCCGTGGCCGACGAGCATTCTCGCGATGGTTCTCGCCGCGGCGGTCCTCGCGGGTTGTGGCGCACCAACTGCATCGCCGTCTGGTTCAACACCCGTCACCCCGACCGGCTACCTCTCGCCGAGTTCACAGTGCTCATCGGGCGCCAGTTTCCTCACTCAGGCCATGAACGGCGATCTCAGTGGATGCTTCCGGGTGCCCTCGTTGCGGGCAACCGCGTTGGTCGTGTCCCTTCAGACCTACGTCGTCAAGACGGGATCTCCCCTCGCCGTGACGACCACGACGGTCCCGTCACTCCCGGGTGGCGCGCTGACCCTCCAGGTCGGATCGCGCGACGTCACTCCGGGGGAGCGGGTCGTCCTACGTGGTCGCTACCGTCGCCACGCGGCCTCGCCAAGAGACTCGTACGCCAATCTCTGTTGGGACGGGTGTCACAGCGGCCTCGTCGAACAGGGCGTCGCGATCCATTGGAGGTCCTCGACAACGTTTCAGATGACGCTCGTCGTTCCTCGAACGGCCTGGCTCGAGTCCGGACACCACGGCGTGAGCGTGCACCCCTTGACCTCGGGCCAGTATTCGGTGGGTGTGCAGTGCCTCGGAGAGATCTCGGGCTGCGCCCTGGGCCGTAGCGACGCGACGGTCGAACTTCACCTCACGGCACCGTCCCCGACGCGGTGCGCGTCGTCGCGACCCTGTACGACCTTGCACCTCAGTTCGACTCGCTCGGGCGTGGGCGACGTGGTGGAGGTGAGTGGCTGGGCCCCGCTCGAGTCGATCATCGGCCAACCATTTGGTTTTCAACTTTCGGTGGCCCGCGCGGCCGCGGGCGCGCGTTATGACGCGCTGTCGGTGCTTCGTACCTCGAAGGGCGGTGACCTCAGTGTCGACCTCGCGCCAGAGATTCTGCACGTCGTCGCCAGTAGGACCTGGTCGGATCTCGGCCGCCTCACCTACGTCGCCTCGAGCTTCGCGGGTCCCTCACCCATCGATGTGGTGAGTGGCTCGAACCGCATCGCGTGGTGTGAACCGACGTCCCTCGTGGTCACGAAGGGCGCGACGATCTCGTCCATCTCGACCGCTGGCGTTGCGGCGGCCCTGGGTGGCACCAACCTCTCGCTCTTCGATGCCCCCACGTCACACCCACCGTGTTCGACCGTGTTGATGGTGCCGCGCTATCCGAGGAGCGTGTTTGCGGGATTTGACACGGCGACCAGCGAGGGGGCCCCGCCGATCTACCTCTCGGGCCTCTATAGCGTCGACGCCGGGACCCGCTGGCAACGGGTCCCGATTCCCCCTGGTTCGAGTGATGAGAACTTCGCGGGCTTCGTCGCCAACCACGATGTCGTCGAAGCGCTCTTCTCTTCGCCAGAGAGCGGCGGATCGGACACGCCGTTCGGCACGACGAACGGCGAGGTGGCGACGGAGATGACGACCAACGGTGGCCTGACGTGGTCGACCTCGACGTTGGGCTGTCCCTCAACCGGTCCCTGCGCCTCCTTCGGGCCGTACTACTGGGGTAACTGCGCCATGAACGGATCCTCCCAGGCGCTCCTCGTCGCTCCGCGGGGCGCCACCGGGGCGCTGGGAAGAACGTGGCGCAACTCCTCGTGGCCTACGACGGTCAATAGCTGTTTCGCCCAACAGCTCGTCGCCACCTCGAAGAACGGTCTCGTGTTGCTCGATCCTTCCTCGCAGTATCCGCTGCTGCGATCCAGCGACGGCGGCGTCGACTGGTCGTCGTTCGCCCTGCCGAGCAACGACGGGGAGAACTTCCCCGACGGGGCACCGCTCGGCACGTCGCTGCTCATGGCGCCCGATGGTTCGCTCTTCGCCACCGTCACCTCCGCGTCGGGCACGCGCGAGTCACTCCTGCGTCTCTACCCCGACGCGACAGCGTGGTGCGTGGTGCCCGGCGTCCTCGGCGTCTCCGCCAGGGTCGGGGTCGTCGGCGCCCTACGGGTGAGCGCGACGGACCTGGTCTGGTCACAGGACGTCTATCCAACGAGTGGGGCTGAGACCTCAACGACCCACGTCGTCGCTTTCTCGCACCTGCGCTGTTAGCGTCGCCGGGGGCGTGATGGTCGTCCGTTGGTTGTTACATTTCATAGGTGCGCTTAATCTCCTGGAACGTCAATGGAATTCGGGCCGTGTCGAAGAAGGGACTGTTTAATCCCTGCATCGAGGAACTCGATCCCGACGTGATCTGCCTCCAAGAGACCAAGGCCGCACAGTCCCAGTCCGACGTCGAGTTGGCCGGTTTCGAAGAACACTGGTACTCCGCGGAGAAAAAGGGTTACTCCGGAACCGCGATCTTCTCCAAGGTTGCGCCGCTGGCCGTGACCCCGGGGTTACCGACGACGAGTGTCGAACGTTTCTCGCTCCAGCCTGACGAGTTCGGCGATCCGAACAACGAGGGTCGTGTACTGACCGCGGAGTTTCCCGACTTCTTCCTCGTTACCGTCTACACGCCCAACGCCAAGGGCGGGCTGGAGCGACTCTCGCTGCGACATACCCAGTGGGACCCCGCGTTCTTGCATCACGTACAGCAACTCGAAGCGATCAAGCCGGTCGTGTTCTGTGGCGACCTCAACGTCGCCCATACGCCCGATGACCTCGCGAACCCCAAGGCCAACGTCGGCTCGGCCGGCTACACCGCCCAGGAGCGAGAGGGGTTCCAGAACTTTCTCGACGCGGGCTTCGTCGACACCTTCCGACTCTTCCACCAGGGCAACGGGTTCTACACCTGGTGGTCCAATTTCTCCAACGCCCGTGCGCGCAACGTGGGGTGGCGCATCGACTACTTCTTGGTCTCGGAGAGTTTGGTGCCGCGCGTGGTGGCGGCCGATATTCACCCCTCAGTGATGGGCAGCGACCACTGTCCCATCAGCTTGACGCTGTCGCCCGCATGAATCAGCGTGGTAACTACCACGTCGAACCCTGGGGACTTCGCGAGACCTCCCTCGACCTCGACGTACTCGCCCAGAGTGAATCGCTCTTCGCGCTCTCTAATGGGAACATCGGGTGGCGCGGCAACCTCGACGAGGGCGAACCGCACGGACTTCACGGTTCGTACCTAAACGGCGTTCACGAACTGCGACCGCTGCCCTACGCGGAGGTCGGCTTCGGGTACCCCGAGCAGGACCAGGTCGCGATCAACACGACTGACGGCAAGATCATCCGTCTGCTGGTCGACGACGAGCCGTTCGGCGTTCGCTACGGCGTGCTCGCGAGCCACGAACGGTTCCTCGACTTTCGACGCGGCGTGCTGACGCGCGTAATCGACTGGTCGACGCCCAAGGGCAAGCGGGTGCGGATCACCTCGGCGCGCCTGGTCTCCTTCGCGCAGCGGTCCATCGGTGCCATCAGTTACGAGGTCGAGGCACTCGATCAACCAGTGCACCTCGTCCTCCAGTCCGAGCTCGTCGTGAATGAACCTGCGCCGCCGGCGAGCAACGACCCCCGTGACGCGGTGGCCCTCGATGCGCCGTGGAACTCGCTCTCCTTCACCAGCGACGGCACGTGGGCCGAACTGCTGCACCGAACTCAGTTCAGTGCGCTGACGGTGGCGGCCGTGATGGACCACGAGATCGAAGGACCGCCGTCGGCGATCGTGACGAGCGAAAGCTTCGAGGACGTGGCGCGCATGACCGTCTCGGTGAATCTGGAGCCCGGTGAACGCTTCCGCGTCGTGAAGTACGTGGCCTACGGCTGGTCCTCGGAACAGACTTGGGAGGCGCTGCGCGACCAGACGAACGCCGCGATGGTCGCCGCCCGCGAGCGCGGGTGGGACGGACTTTGTCGAGACCAGTGCGACTACTTAGACGACTTCTGGCACCGGGCGGACGTGGAGATCGACGGGGACGCCGAGATCCAACAGGCCGCGCGGTTCTCGCTCTTTCACGTGCTCCAGGCCGGTGCGCGCAACGAACGTCGGGCCATTCCCGCCAAGGGACTGACCGGAAACGGCTACGACGGCCACGCGTTTTGGGACAGCGAGACCTTCGTGCTCCAGGTGCTCAGTTACGTCGCGCCCGACGCCGTCAGCGAGGCGCTGCGCTGGCGACACGGCACCCTTCCCATGGCCAAGGAGCGGGCCACGCAACTTCGACTTGCGGGCGCGGCCTTCCCGTGGCGCACGATCACCGGGGCGGAATGTTCGAGTTACTGGCCCGCGGGGACCGCGGCCTTTCACGTCACCGCCGACATCAGTGACGCCGTGTTGCGGTACGTGCACGCCACCGGTGACGTCGACTTCGAGCGGAACCAGGGACTGGAGCTCCTGGTCGAGACTTCTCGGCTCTGGCTCGCGCTCGGTCACTACGACTTCGTCGGCAAGTTCCGTCTCGACGGCGTGACGGGTCCCGATGAGTACAGCGCGGTGGCGGACAACAACATCTACACCAATTTGATGGCCCAGCAGAACCTCCGCGCCGCGGCCGACGTCGCCGAACGCTACGGCGACGAAGCGGCGGCGCTCGGGGTGACGGACGAAGAAGTCGCCGCGTGGCGGGCCGCGGCCGCCGTCATGACGATTCCCTTCGACGCACGCCTCGGGGTGTTCTCCCAGGCGGAGCGCTTCACCGATCACGAGTTCTGGGACTTCGAGGGAACCACCGACGAGCAGTATCCACTGCTGTTGAACTTCCCCTACTTCGACCTCTACCGCAAACAGGTCGTCAAGCAGGCCGACCTCGTGATGGCGATGTACTTGCGCGGTGACGCCTTCACCCCCGAGCAGAAGCGGGTCAACTTCGACTACTACGAGTCCCTCACGGTTCGTGACTCGTCGCTCTCGGCGTGTAGTCAGTCGGTGCTCGCCGCTGAGGTTGGTCACTTGGCGCTCGCCTACGACTACCTCGCCGAGGCGTCCTTGATGGACCTTGAGGACCTGGAGCACAACACGCGTGACGGCTTGCACGTCGCGTCGCTCGCCGGCACGTGGATCGCCCTGGTGGCCGGTCTCGCGGGCATGCGACCCTGGGGCGAGTCGCTGCGCTTCTCTCCCCAGTTACCCGAGGGAATTTCGCGCCTCGCGTTCAATCTCGTCTTTCGAGGTCGCCATCTCCGCGTGGAGACGACGCCGTCGACGACGACGTACACGCTCTCGCGTGGTGAGGCGCTCGAACTGCGGCACGGCTACGAGGCCTTCACGGTCGCGCCGGGGGCGAGCGTCGTGCTCGATCGGTCCCTCGAAGCTCCGCCGACCGCGTGGCCCCCGCCGGTCCAGCCTCGCGGCCGGGCACCCCAACATCGAGTCGCCGACGCGGGGCGCAAGGACGACGAACCGTGAGCGACGCCGGGCCCACGCCCCGCGACCCGGCCTCGGTGGACGTGTCGGCCTACGGCGCGTGGCTCTTCGACATGGACGGCGTCTTGACCAAGACCGCCGACGTCCACGCCGCGGCGTGGAAACGGGCCTTTGACGCGTTCTTGCTCGAAGAGGGTCAGCGCACGGGCGCGACCTACGCGCCATTCGACGTTGCGAGTGACTACCAGAAGTACGTCGACGGGGAACCTCGCGCGGACGGAGTGCGGAACTTCCTCGCGGCGCGCGGCATCTCGCTGCCCGAGGGCAACGAGGACGACCCGCCCGACGCACGAAGCGTCAACGGCGTCGGTAATCGTAAGAACGAACTCGTCCTAGAGGTCATGAAGACCCAGGGTGTCGCGGTCTACGACGGCGCGGTCGTGCTCGTGAAGGAGCTTCGTCGCCGCGGCATCAAGGTCGCTGTCGTCTCGGCGAGTGAGAACACCGAGGCCGCCTTGACGGCCGCGGGTATCGAGGACCTCTTCGACGCGCGCGTCGACGGACTCGTCGTGAAGAGTCTGCACCTGGCGGGCAAACCCGCGCCCGACAGTTTCTTGGAAGCCGCCAAGATGCTCGAGGTGAGCGCGGACCACGCGGTCGTGATCGAAGACGCGCTGGCGGGCGTCGAAGCGGGGCGGGCCGGGCACTTCGCGCTCGTCGTCGGCGTCGACAACCACGACGGAGCGGGATCGCACGCCTACGCGGACCAACTGCACGAACACGGGGCGATGGTGGTGGTGCGAGACCTCCGCGAAGTGCTCGGGGCGCCGAGACCGTGACTCACGCGCTAGGGCCGTTACTCCATGCGCTTCGCAACGGTCCGTTCGGCGAGTGAACCAACCGCGAACTGGTCGCGTACATTCTCGCGGTCGACGTCCGGTCGGTTCTGAGACAGTTTTTCCTTGCCCTCAATCGAGGTCACCGTTATCTCGACGCCGACGATGGCTGTGAGTTGCTGGTCACGGTAGTGCTCGTCGAGGTCGTCGATGCGCCACTCGGGATCGCGACCCGCCTCAAAGTGACGAGTGAGCGTCGAGACCTGGTCGAGCTTCCACTCGAGGTCGGTGTGGATCGTCGCTCGTCCGTGGACCTCGGCGGCGACGTAGTTCCACGTCGGCACGGTGTTGGGGTTCTCAACTCGGCTCGGGTAGTTGGAGGGAGTGACGTAGGCGCTCGCCGCGAGAAAGAGCGCCAAGACCTCGGTGTCGGGCTCCACCGATCGCCACCACGAGTTCGCCCGTGCGACGTGAGAGGTGAGGGTCCCTCGATCGTCGCTGACGATGACCGGCGCGAAGACGCTGGCGAGACCCTTCGGCGTTGAGATGACGAGCACCCCGGCTCCCGCGTCGCTCACGATGCGCCACGCGGCGTCAGCGTCGACTCGAAAGTGTGGGGGGACGTACACCACCCTCATTGTCCCACGATTCGACGGGGATTCAGGTCGAGGGCCTCGAGGGGACCCCGAGTGGCCGGCGAGGAGGTCCGTCGGCGAGAGCGCGACGAGGTCGATGGGCCCAACGCCGCGGGTGACCGGACCGTCGGTGCGGACGCTCGAAAACAACGAAAGACGCGACGGCGCGTTTGATAGGCCGTCGCGGGCCCGACTAATCTGCGGGGACGAGGTGAGAGATGACCATTACATGCAAGGTGTCCGGCGAGTTCGCCCAACACATCACCTGCCAGCTCAATGAGGGACAGTCGGTGTACGCCGACGCCACCAAGTTCCGCTGGAAGACGACCAACGTCGCCTTAGAGACGCGTCTCTCGGTGCCCGGCGGTAAGGCCGACGCCGCGAATCAGCAGGCCAAGTCGGGTGGCGGAGGATTCCTAAAGGCCGCCATGGCCACCGCAGTCGAGGTCGGTAAACGAGCGCTCTCGGGCCAAAGTCTCGCCTTTCAATGGTTCACCCCCGCGGG
This sequence comes from Acidimicrobiaceae bacterium, assembly GCA_003136495.1. Taxonomy (GTDB): domain Bacteria; phylum Actinomycetota; class Acidimicrobiia; order Acidimicrobiales; family RAAP-2; genus RAAP-2. Next base: position 35,390 of record PLER01000028.1, on the reverse strand, counting down.
CGGTTCGGGTCTGGTCTCACTCGCGGGTGACCTGCCCGGTCAGGTGCGCGTCTTAGAACTCGACGGGGGCGTCGGTTGGCGCGCGGAGAGTCGAGCGTTCATCTGCGCCGAAAGCACCGTCAAGTACGACATCGACTTCACGGGCATGATGCAGGGCTTTCGTGGCAAGAACGGCTACATCTTCGAGAACTTCACGGGCGAAGGCACGGTGGTTCTCGGTGGTGGAGGAACACTCCTGGACCTCAATCCGGCCGACTACGGCGGGAAGATCCAAGTGCACGGTGGCGCGGTGGTCGCCTTTAGTGACGCGGTGACCTTCAGCGTGGAACGAGTCGGGGCGCTGAACGCGTCGACGATCATGACCGCGGCCTTCGGTGGATCGGGTCTAAACCTGATCACCTTGACGGGTGACGGGCCCGTGATCTTGCAGTCAACACTGCACAAGGAGTTCGAGGACCAAGAAGAGCAAGAGGCGAGTGGCACCAGTGCGGTGCGACAGGGACTCCTCGGTCGAATCTAGAGAGAAAGCAGGCAACACATGGCATTAATGGACAAGATGAAGGCGCAGGCGCAACAACTCGCCCAGAAGGCCCAAGAAGCGGGCAAGGCGGGACAGTCGAAGATAGAAGACGTTCAGGCGAAGCGCAAGTGGGACGGCTTGCTGCGCGACCTCGGCGCGGCGGTCTACGCCCAGAAGTCCGGCTCGGCGACCGCCGACACCGACGCCGACGTCGAGCGAATCGTGAAAGAGCTCACCGATCTAGAAGCGCAAAACGGGCCAATTGATGCCAACGCCTCCGACGCCTCCTCGGCCCCGGAGAGCAGCGTCGCGCCCGACACCGAGACCACGCCCGAAGGCGGCTTCAAGCTGTAGGGATTCACGCAACGCCGCACGCGATGAACGCATCGCGTGCGGCCGCGTGCTCACTCGACCGAGACGAGCGTCCCGATGGGCGTGTGCGGCCAGAGTGTCGCCGCGTTGGCGAAGGGCATCTCCACACAGCCCAGACTCTGCGGGTAGCCGTAGGAGGCGCGGATGAAGCCGTGGAGGGCGTCACCACCGTGGAAGTACGAGACCCACGGTATGCCCGTGTCGTGGTAGGCCTGGCCGTCGGGCAGCGTGCCCGACATCGTGGTCACGGTGAAACGTAAGTACACCGGGTACGTCCCACTTTCGGTTGGTGCATCAGAGACGCCGGTATTCACCAGATTGGTCTGGGCGACGTGACCGTTCTCGTAGAGCCTCAGGTGTTCGGGGTAGTTCTTGTCGACGTACACGTAGTTGTAACTCATGGGGTCGATCTGATTCTCGATCACCGCTCGCGTCAAGGTGTGCCAGGTCGTCGCATCCATCTGGCCGGTCGTAGGAAGGTTGTGGACCGATTGGAATCGCATCAAGGCACCCTGGAAGACCACGTTCAACGTGCCGACGTGCCACTGGCTGCGTAGCACGGCGGGCAAGGACGGAAAGCGCCACACGAAGTGGCCCGCGCGCAATTTGGTGGGGGACGTCGCCACGGTGGTAGTGGTCGTCGGAGCGGTCGTGGTGGTCGTGGTGGTCGTAGGGGCGGTGGTCGTCGTCGTAGCCCCCGGCAGCGTGGTCGTGGTCGTCGTGCCCGGGAGCGTGGTCGTAGTCGTCGTGGTCGTGGTGGTCGTCGGCGGGGGTGGACTCGCAGATTCGAACGTCACCGGCAGGTACCGAAGGGCCGCGAGGAACTGATCCGCGAGACGGACTGAGTAGGGGACCGCGGCTGAAGGGACGTGCGCCGCTTGCGCGGAGGTCGCCCCAATGGGCAGGGCGACGGCGAGCACACCGGTCACCACCAGGCAGGGAGCCCAGTGGCTCGGTAACTTCATGGGTCAAGGTTACTTTGGGACGATGGTGCACAAATCGCACCCTTACTCACGACGAGCCCATTCGCGGCGCGTCCGTCGCCCGACGGGGACCGTGGAGCAGCAGATACTCCGGTGTGCGACGTTGAGTCACGTTCAAGGCAGGAGACGACTTAACGTCGTACGTCGCGGCAAGTAAATTGTGATGGTGAAGCCCTCTCGAGCGCCCGGGCTTTGGCGGGCGCTCTGGTTGCTCGGAGCCGGTAGCGCCCTGGTGGGCGGACTTCTCGTGAGTCCTACACCCGCGACGGCGACGGGTTCCCCGACCTCATCTTCGACGACCTCGACGACGAGTACGACCACCACCACGACCACGCTGCCCGGCACGACCACCACGACCACCACGACCACCACGACGTTGCCGGGGACCACGACGACGACGGTCCCGACCACGACGACGACGACGCCGCCGAGCGTCACCTGGCCACAGCGTGGCAGCGCCGCGATCATCGTGCCCCAGCTGTCGGTCGAAGCGTCGTCACCCAATCAACCCCGAGTGCCGATCGCGAGCCTCACCAAGATGATGACTGCGTGGGTGGTCTTGCACCGGCTACCCCTCGTGGCGGGGGAGAGCGGTCCGTGCATGACGGTGAACGCGGCTGACGTGGCGATCTATAACCACGACATCGACAACGACCTCTCGAGCGTCAAGATTGTCGCGGGCATCAACTTGTGCGAGAACGTACTCCTGCGCGGGATGCTCGTGCACTCAGCGGCCGACTACGCGCAACTCCTGGTGGTTCTCACGGGGATGCACGAGGCGACGTACGTCGCCGCAATGAATCAGGCCGCGCGTTCGCTGGGACTTCGCAACACCGGCTACGTCGACGTGACCGGTCTCTCCGCCGGTGATCGATCCACGGCGCAGGACCAGGCGACCCTGGCGGCCGATCTGATGACCGACGAACCGGTCGTGCAGGGCATCGTCGACCTTCCCGAGGTGTCGCTACCGGTGGCCGGGGTGGTGGAGTCCTACACGCCCTTCGTTGGTCAGAGCAACATCGTGGGCGTGAAGTCGGGGTTCACGACCGCGGCCGGTGGCTGTGACGTCATGGCGGCGCAAGACAACTTCATCAGCAGCGTCATCACCACCTACGCCGTCGTGCTGGGTGAGCACGGGGCTAATCCGGTGGGGACTGCGGGACTTGACGCCCTCTCCCTCTCTCGATCGGTCCGTTCGCTGATCGCTCGGGTGAGAACTCCCACGGGGGTCGAGGTCGAATGGATCGGCTCAAGCAACGACGTCGTCGCTGCGCTGAGCCACTGAGCGATCGAGCGACGCGCTTAACCGCAGCTGGTGACGTACGCGGCGGTCCCCGGCTGCAGGGCCTGTCCCGAAGTAGGACTCACCATCAAGCACGACTCGTCGACCGCGACGAACTGACTGGCGGGGACGGCCTTTAGTTGATCGACCTCGTCATAGGTCCACCGTCGATCCGCGGTGCCCTGGAAGTACCAGTTGCTCCCGTTGTCGGCCAGGATCAGCCCGTAGGTCTTCATCGTCGTCAACACGGTTTGACAGAATCGCGCGCAGCTCGAAGCCGGCAACGTGAAGGAGGCGTTGAGGCGAAAGCGCGCACCCATGGGAGGACACGCGCTGTTCGCTTGGCCGGCCTCGTGTCGGGCGGGCCAGAGGAACGTGGGTTGCGTGCACTGGGCGGTGAATCGGATGGCGTGGTCCATGGCGCCCGCGGCGACCTCGTTGTAGTTGACCAGTCCGGGCAGGATCGCCAGTCCCGCGGCGTCGGCCGAAGTGAACCCACTTGGACGCAGGGCGTTCGAGTTGAGGTTCCACATCGCACCCGACCCGGCGTGGGATCGTCCGTGTGGTTCGAAGTAGGTATCCCAGGTCTCAAAGAGCGAACACGCCGGAGAGGTCGACGAACGGCGAGGGTCGACCATCAAGGCATGCCGGTCCGATCCGTTTTCGATTGGCGTGGCGGCACTTAGTGGATACAGGCCGCGATAGCTCTCAGATGCGTAGAGGAACGACACGCGCGTGAACGTCGTGGCGGCCGGCACGATCTCCCACGGGATCCCGTAGGGCTCCTTCGGGTTGCCGGAAGGCCCGTAGTCCGGATGCAGCAAGGTTGACGACGCGTCCATAGAGGCGAGCCACGTGGCGCTCTGCGAGTTCACCGGGAGTCCGGTGACCGGCGTGTTCCAGACGTTGTCCGCGGGAAAGTCGGGGCAGTTCGTCCCGGGAATGAGTGGACCCCGCGTCGCGCGGCTCGCGGCGTGTCCCTTCGTCGAGCGAGGTGCGTTGAGAGCGGCGGCATTTGAACAGACGATCAAACTGCTCAGCACGAGCAACACCACGCCGCCGCAAGACACCCGGCGAGTGCTGACGTTCGTCATCTGCGAGATCATTTCGCTCGGGGCGCTGAGTTCGTCATCACGACCGGAGCGTAGTCGTGAGCCCCGACCAGCGTGAGGTGAGAGTCGAGTGACCTCGCTGCGCGCAACGGAGCGCCAACTCTTTCCCGCCGATCACGCAGCGTCGTTCGCGAAAGGCGACAATGTGCCACACTCGCTGGCGAGCCACGAGGCTCGTGAACCTGAAGTGGTGTGTCGTTGGCCGCAGAGATGATGTTGGAGTTCGACGGAGTCAGCGAGGAGCAGTATCACGCCGTGAACAAAGCACTGGGCATCGACCCCGAGACGGGGGAGGGCGACTGGCCCGAAGGAATGATGTCGCACGCCGCGGGCACCTCGGGCGATGGACGCTTCATCGTGACCGAAGTCTGGAACTCACCGGAAGTGCCAGCAGCGTTCATGAGCGGACAACTCGCGGCGGCGCTCGTTGAAGGTGGAATCAGCGGACCGCCCGCGAGCGTCACGTGGATTGAACTCATATCCCACCAGACTCTCGACGACTGAGCGGCGAGCCAGTTAGGACTCGAGGGCCTCGTCGACCGTAAGTTCGGCGGCGGGGTCCGCCTCTAGGCGGTCGTCGGGGATAACCTCACCGCTGAGGACTGATCGGCCGAACGTGCCATCGTGCAACCGCTCCTTCGCGCGTTCGATCGCGGCGAGGCGCTCGCGTAGCGACGCGGCGACGGCTTCCTCCTCGCCTTCGCTCACGAGCGACTCCGAAGGGTCGGCCATGTCACCTGGCTCGTTGGCCCCCGCGCGATCGTCAGCCCCGGCGTCGTCGAGGTCCGCGAGGAGTGACCTCACGCGTATCTCCTCGGCCTCGAGTAGCGCTGCCGCCGTTGTGTCATCCATCGTGTCTCCCGTGATCAACGCCCACTCGAGCGTACCGTGACCGGCGACGATTGAAGGGGCCCAGGTACGGCGGGGAGATCCTCGACGGTCGCGTCGTGCGGCGGCGAGAGAGCTCAGTCGGGTAGGTAACTCCCGCTCGGACCGGTGCCCCGGACGTTCGAGGGGCCCACGAGCGGTTCGACCGCCGCCACGTTCCAATCGGTGCGGGGGCAGTTGAACTGCACGGAGAGATGTTCGATGATCGCGTCGTAGTTGACCCGCCACCCGACAAAGTCCCGCCACGCGGCTTCGCGGTCGCTCACGAGCGGTACGCCGCTTCGCTCGAGGCGGGCGAGCACGATGTCGAACTCGTCGCGGGTGATCGTCACGTGGATGTCGGTGTCGACGTTCCTCGGGTAGTCGATCTTGAAGTAGTCGGCTAAACGCCGCAGCGACAGCCAACCGGACCTGATGCACAGCCCCGCGGTCGGCGAGGGCTTGAGGTCGACCACTGCGTTGAAGAGCGCCGCGGCGTCGAGCACCGTGGTCGCCGAGCCGATCCAGGTCTGTTTGGGATTGGGCGAGCGGTAGTAGTTGAGGATGATGAGGGTCGTATGGGTCTCACCCACTTCGATGAACCACTGCTCCCACTCGCGCCAGAGTTCGTCCAAGCGCTCGTAGGACTGGACGCTGTGGGCGATCTCTAAGACGCCCCAGGGCGTCGCGGGAATGCCCGCGCGCACCGAGAGTCTCGTCACCGATACTTCGCGCCGTTGGAACGCGCCGTAGAGGGTGGGGATGAAGGCAATCAACAGCGCCAAGAGCGTGAGGCCGACGCCCGCTTCGGTGAACTGCAAGACGGAGAAGAGCCCGCCGTGGGCCGGGGTGGTGCCGAGGGTGAACAGCGACGAACCCGAGACCGAGAAGGCCCCGGCGAACGTCGCCATCCCGGCGGCGACGAAACCGAGGGCGAAGGCCACGAGGCTCAGGGCGAGCCACATCGCCTGGTAAGTGAGCAGCACCATGGGCGCGAACATCGACAGGATGCGGTCCCGCGTCAGGTAGTCCCGCTCTTCGCTGGCCAATTTGTTGAAGATCACGCCCACGCCCTTGGCGACGACGCGACTGAAACGGACGTTGGCGATGCGCGGCAGAAGGAAGGTTCGAATGGCGGCGTCGAGGACGATGATCTGCAGGGTAAGGCCCGCTACCGCGCACACGATGCGCACGACCGGGTTCACGACGCCGCCCCGACGTGACTCGATTGACCGTTCCGCATTGTGACAATTGTCTAGCATTCGACCCTTCGGAGACAAATGGACCGTCTCGGCGAACGAAAGTGGACGAGGCGGTCATGGATGTCGAAGACTGGCAACTAAAATGAGGACAACAAGGCACGTGCGTGGAATGTGGGGGCGCTCGCACGTGATCGACTGCTCGTAACAGGAAAAGGTGGCCCCGTGGCCAAGGAGACTCACCATTCATTGAGGGCGCTCGACCATCAGATCGGGCTCTGGCCCCGTCGACCGCAACCACTCCCGGATTCGCGTATTGGTAGCTCGGGCCTCAAGGGCATCCCGAATCAGGACACGCTCGAGACGATCTTTCCCCCCATTGCGGACTACGCGTTCCTCTCCGACTGCGAGAACACCTGCTTGATCGCGCCAACGGGCGCCGTCGAGTGGTTCTGCATCCCCAAGCCGCACGACCCCAGCGTCTTTGGGACCTTGCTGGATCGAGCCGCCGGGTCGTTTCGACTCGCACCGGTCGATAGCGCGGTCCCCGCGCACCGCCAGTACGTGCCGGGCACGATGGTGCTCGCGACGACCTGGCAGACCCGAAGCGGGTGGCTGATCGTGAATGACTTCTTGGCGGTGGCCCCGTGGTATCGCACGGGGGAGCGCTCGAGTCACCACCGCAGGACCCCCGGTGACTTTGACGCCAAACACGTGCTGGTTCGCACCGCCACCTGCCTGCACGGGAGCGTCGACATCTTGTTGACCTGCGAGCCGTCATTTGACTACGGTCGCGTCGACGCCGAGTGGGAGTACGAGGGCACGGCGTATAACCAGGTCCACACCACCAACAAGGACGTACCGGCGCTCACCCTCGTCGGCGACATGCGATTCGGCATCGAGGGGCGCGCCGTGCGGGCGCGACACCGTCTCACCGAGGGCGAGACGTCCTTCGTGGTGCTCGGCTGGACCGACGCGCCCCCGCCCTCCACCCGCGCCGAAGTCGACACCTGTCGCGCGGAGACGAGCCGTTTCTGGCGCGACTGGATCGACGGGGGCCGCTTTCCCGACCACCCGTGGCGCGAATTCCTCCAGCGCAGCGCCCTCACCCTCAAGGGTCTCACCTACGCGCCGACCGGTGCGTTGTTGGCGGCGCCGACGAGCTCGTTGCCCGAGACGTTGGGTGGTAGTCGCAACTGGGACTACCGCTACACCTGGGTTCGCGATTCGGCCTTCACCTTACGATCGCTCCACGCCTTGGGCTTTGACACCGAGGCGGACGACTTCCTCGCCTTCTTAGGTGACGTCCTCGAGCCACCGGGTGGCGGCGTGATGACCGGGCACAAGAAGTTGCGCGCCAACCTCCAGGTCCTCTATCCCGTCGACGGTGACAATATTCCCGTCGAGTCCGAACTCGATCACCTCACGGGCTACGCCGGAAGTCGTCCGGTACGCGTGGGCAACGCCGCCTACAACCAGATCCAGTTCGACATCTTGGGCGCGATCGTCGACTGCGTGTTCGAACACACCCGTACGCGCGACTCCTTGAGCGAGCGCTCCTGGCGCATCGTGGTCCAGGCCGTCGAGACCGCCCTCGCCTCGTGGAAGGACCCCGACCGCGGCATCTGGGAAGTGCGGGGTGAGCCGCAGCACTTCACGTTCTCCAAGGTCATGTGCTGGGTCGCGGCGGACCGGGGCGCGCGCTTGGCGGCGCTGCGCGGTGAGCGCGACCGAGCCGACGCCTGGTGGCACGCCGCCCAGGAGATCCACGCGGACATCTGTGAGAAGGGTCTCGGCGAACGGGGATGCTTCACCCAGTTCTACGGTTCCAACGAGCTCGACGCGTCGTTGCTCCTGCTGCCACTCGTCGGCTTCTTGCCCGCTGGTGACGAACGTATTCGCAACACCGTGCTCGCGATCGCCGAGGAGCTGAGCGACGGGGCGTTCGTCTACCGGTATCGCACTGACACCACCGACGACGGCATCGGGGGCGAAGACGAGGGCACCTTCACGGTGTGTTCGTTCTGGTTGGTGTCCGCGCTCGTGGAGATCGGCGAACTTGAACAGGCCCGAACACACTGCGAGAAGTTGGTGGGCGCGGCCAGCGCGCTGGGACTCTTCGGGGAGGAACTCGATCCGAAGACGGCCCGTCACCTTGGTAACTTCCCCCAGGCCCTCACGCACCTCTCGTTGATCAACGCGGTCCTGCACGTCATCGAGGCCGACCAGCGCGCGAACGAAGCACTGATCGGTCAGGCCGGCTCTCCGAGTTGGTGGAACGCGGCGGGCAAGGACGATCGCAGCACTACAATCACCTGATGAGTCGGGGCGGGAGTCCTCACCACACGTTGTAAGGCCCTCGCAACGTCGTTTGAGGGCCACGAGGCTTTTGATCAGGTACACGCCATGGTGCAACAAGCCAACAGACCCGACGGACCGGGCGCGACGAAGGCACGTTCGTCGACGAGGGACACCGCCAAGGCCGACCTGGTGGTCGTCGCCAATCGCCTCCCGGTGCAGCACACCTCTAATCAGGAGGGAGAGGAGTGGCGTCCGAGCCCCGGGGGACTCGTTTCGGCGCTGACCTCGGTGCTCCAGAACCGCAACGGTCTGTGGATCGGGTGGGCTGGTACCTCGGAGCACGAGGCGCCGCCCGCGAGTTACGAGGGCATCCGCCTGCGCGCGATCGACATCACCAATGAGGAGTACGAGAACTTCTATCTGGGCTTTTCCAACGCCACGCTCTGGCCGCTCTACCACGACGCCATTCGCGCCCCGACGTTCCACCGCCACTGGTGGCAGTCCTACATCAAGGTCAATCTCCGCTACGCGACCGCCGTCGCCGACTCCGTCGCCCCCGGGGGCACCGTGTGGATCCACGACTACCAACTCCAACTGGTCCCGCGGATGTTGCGCGAACTACGCCCCGACGTGCGCATCGGTTTCTTCTTGCACATCCCCTTTCCCCCGATCGAACTGTTCATGCAACTCCCGTGGCGACGAGAGATCTTGGCCGGCCTCCTCGGCGCCGACCTCATTGGTTTCCAGGTGCCCCACGCGGCCTCGAACTTCTCTCGTATGGTGCGCCGTCAGTCGGCCGCCACGGGTACCGACTCGTTGCTCCACTACGAGGGCCGCACCATCCGGATCGGTGCGTTTCCAATTTCGGTTGACTGTGAGCAGATCGTCAAACTGGCCCGCGACCCCGACATTCGGGCTCGGTCCGTAGAGATCCGAAAGGACCTCGGCAACCCCGAAGTCGTTCTCCTCGGCGTCGACCGACTGGACTACACCAAGGGCATTCAACAGCGCATCAAGGCCGTGGCGGAGATGTTCCAAGACGGTTCCCTCGCCACGGGCAAGCACGTCATGGTCCAAGTCGCGGTGCCCAGTCGCGAGACCGACGCGCACTACGAGCGAGAGCGCCACAACCTAGAACAAGTCGTGTCGGAGATGAACGGCGAGAACGGTCACGTGGGAATGCCGGTGATCCACTACCTCCACCAGAACCTGCCCTTTGACGAACTGGTGGCGCTCTATCTCGCGGCCGACGTCATGCTCGTCACGCCCTTTCGCGACGGGATGAACCTCGTCGCGAAGGAGTACGTCATGTGCCGGACGGATTTGACTGGTCGACTGGTCCTGAGCGAGTTCGCGGGAGCCGCGGCCGAACTCCGGGGCGCTTTCATGGTGAACCCCCACGACCTCGAGGGGGTCAAAGAAGCCATCCGCCTCGCGGTCAACGCCGGTCCGAAGGAAGCGCGCGATCGGATGTCGCGCATGCGTCGAAAGACGTATCGACGCGACGTCTACGACTGGGCGGAGTCGTTCCTCCTCGCGTTACAACAAACCAGCATGTAGCGCGACGTCGAGAGGCGTCGCGCAGTCTCAGAGCTGGTCGATGAGATCGGCGATCGAATCCACGACGTGACTCGGCTGGTAGGCGAAGCGCGCGATCTCGTGACGTTGGGTGACCCCCGAGAGGACGAGCACGGTCTCGACGCCCGCCTCGACGCCGGCGCGGATATCGGTGTCCATGCGGTCGCCGACCATGACGGTGGACTTGGAGTGAGCACCGAGGATGTTCAGCGCGTCGCGAATCATGACCGGATTGGGCTTGCCGACGAAGTACGGCTTCACGTTGGTGACGCTCTGGATGAGAGCGGTCAGGGCACCGGACCCGGGCAAGCGACCCTCGGGGGTGGTGCCGAACGTCTCGGGGTTGGTCGCCACGAAGGAGATGCCCCGGTCCACCAAGCGAATAGCGGTCGTGATCGCTTCGAACGAGTACGTCCACGTCTCGCCGATCACCACGTAGTCGGGGTTGATGGCGTCTTCGACGTAGCCAACGTCGCTGAGCGCGTCGTGGATCGCGGCCTCGCCGATGACGAAGGCACGTCCCTTGGGTCGCTGGTCGTGGATGAACTGGGCGGTGGCGAGCGACGAGGTCCACAGCTGTTCTCGGTGGACGTGGACGCCGAGATGTTCCAAGTTGTCGTGAATCTCGCCCGGGGTGAAGAGCGCGTTGTTCGTGAGTACTAAGAAGCCCCGCTGCTTCTCGCGCAGGCGGTCGAGGAAACGGTCGGCGCCCTCGACGATGTGGCCGTGATTAATGAGCACGCCGTCCATGTCACAGAGCCAGTGATGGGCGGACGCGAGGTTCTCCATATCTCCAGTATGGACCACCCCGGATGCGATTGAGGACTGCCGCAAGGAAGTAGCTGAGACGACCAACGACCCGCGACTACCTTTCGGCGGCCGCGGGTCGTTGGTCGTGCGTCTAGTGAAAGCTCGCGACGTTAGCGGCGGTTGTGACCACCGAAGTTGTCGTGTCCGCCGTGGCCGCCCTGATTTCCGTGGCCGCCGAAGTTGCCGTGNNTTGCCGTGGCCGCCGAAGTTGCCCCGGCCACCTTGGTTACCCTGGGCGAAGGAGGCGTGGCCCCCGTCGCTCTGTCCGTTGCCCGAGTGTCCGTCCCCGTTGCCGTCGTTGTTCCAACCGTTGCCTTGGGGCGTGGGACCGGAGTCCGGTGTCCAGATCACGACGGCGAGCGCGTCGAAGGACGTCCCGTCGACGGTGCCGGTGGCGCTGACCCGAGCGCCCACCACGACGTCAGCCGCGGTGGCGGGGGTACGACCCTGGAAGTACAGCGTCGAGCCCGATACCACGATGGTCCCTGACGTTCCTTGGTCGCCGGCGACCGTGATGGTCGAACCGTTCACTGCGGTCACTTGACCCTCGAGGTGCGCGAGACGAACGTCCACGCGCACGGCGGTGGTACTCGCACTGGAGTCGAACTCAATTCCCACCTGGGCGCCGACCACTACGTCGGCGAGACTCAAGGTCAAGGGTCCATCCCCGAAGAGGGTGTTCGACGTCAACGTGAAAGTCGTTGACGTGTTCGACGGGCTCTCAATGGTGACCGTGGAGCTCGTGACGCTCGTCACCACACCGGTGACGAACTCCTCGTGCCCCGCGGAGCCGATCTCGATGGCGACCGCGTCAAGCGTGGTGCCGTTGGCGTCCACCGTGCCGCGCGCGATGATCTTCGCACCGACGACGACGTCAGCCAGCGTTCCCGCGTTGCCGCCGTCTTGGTACGTCGTGGCCGAACCCACGTTAATCGTCCGCGTGAAGCCCTGAGGATCGGTGATGGTGAACGTGTTGCCGCTCACCGTGGTGACCGTACCGAAGAGCATCGCCAACTCAATGGTGATGGACGTCGCGGTGGTCGGGTCGCTGGAAGCGACCTGGATGTTGACGCGGTCGCCGACGACGATTGAGGCGGCCGTCGACGCGACACTGCCGACGTCGACCGTGGTCGAAGGGGCAATGGTGTAGGTCGCGGTCGTGCCGTGCCACTGATCGATGGTCACCGACGTCGCCGTGACGGCGGTGACGTAGCCACCGGTCCCGTTATTCGCGTAGTCGAAAGATGAGAATCGACCACTCGCGCAGTTCGCGCCGTCCAGTCCACTGTCGTGATGTCCCGATGCGGACGCGATACCGGCGCCGCCCACGGCAATCGCCGAAGCGATCGCCAACGCGGTGACCGAGCGGCCCACCAGTGTTAGTCGTTTCGTGTACATGATTCGTTCTCCCATATCTGATGCCCCGAAAGCACTTCTTTGTGCTACCAAGAGTCTGGCAACGCCAATCTGTGAGGACGGTGTGAGAGGCCTGTGAGTCGAAGGATCGGGGCCAAAATCACCGATTGTCATAATGTGACGATTGAAACCTAGAGCGCGCGCCGTCGTCACAATTCGGCGACAAAGCCCCTCGTCGTTGCGCACGGGTACCCGAGGTCATCGGACCTCGTGACCTCGAGGAGGAAGCGCAAAACATACCTACGGTCGGGTTTGTTAACTTCGCAACAGGGGCGCTCGCCACCGCCGGTGAATCGAGTCGCGTGGACGAATCGAGGAACATGAAGGTCACAGTTACCAAGAACGGGCCGTACCTCGTCGAAGGTTCGGTGCCACTCGCCACCCAGACCATCGCGACCAACGCCGAGGGGGAGTCGGTCACCTGGCTCGAAGGCGAGCCGATTGCGGCACGCTCGAGTTACGCGCTCTGTCGATGCGGGCAGTCCGCCACCAAGCCGTTCTGTGACGGGACGCACCAGCGCAAGGGTTTCGACGGCACCGAGACGGCGAGTCGGGCGCCCTACCTAGATGGCGCCCAGCGCCAGATCGGACCGACGTTGGATTTGACCGACAACGAGTCCCTCTGCGCCTTCGCCCGCTTCTGCGATCCGGCGGGCCAGGTGTGGAACCTGGTGGAAGAGGAGGGCGAGGAGGCCGCCGCCTTGACCGCCCACGAGGCCGGACTGTGCCCATCGGGCCGCCTCGTCGCGTGGGACCGGACGACGAACGTCGCCATCGAGCCCCACTTCGATCCCTCGATTGGACTCATCGAGGACCCGAAACTGGGCGTGTCCGGTCCACTGTGGGTACGCGGGGGTATCGAGATCGAGAGTGCGGACGGGACGAGTTACGAGGTGCGTAATCGCGTCACCCTCTGTCGCTGTGGCGCGTCAAGCAACAAGCCCTTCTGTGACGGCACGCACGCGTCGATCGGCTTCAAAGCGTGATCGGATCCCCGCTGAATTTCGCGCGATATTCCCGTACAGTGATGGCACATCGATAGAGAAGCGAGGTCGACATGCCGGCAGTGACTCCCGAGAACTGGACGGACCTTCCGCACTACCGCGTCAGCGAGGGCGCCGTCGAGCGACGGGTGAAGTCGGTCACGACCGCCCCCCAGGGTTTCGAGGGTGAGGGCTTCCCGGTGCGCCGAGCCTTCGCGGGGCTCTCGATGCGCGACCTCGATCCCTTCGTCCACATGGACCAGATGGGTGAGGTCGACTACGCCCCGGGCGAACCGAAGGGCACGCCGTGGCACCCGCACCGGGGATTCGAAACCGTCACCTACATGATGGAAGGGACCTTCCAACACCAAGACTCCAACGGCGGCGGGGGTCTCATCGAGAACGGTGCGACCCAGTGGATGACCGCCGGCCAGGGCATCTTGCACATCGAGACGCCCCCCGAGGCGCTCGTCGTCTCCGGCGGTCTCTTCCACGGCGTTCAGCTCTGGGTGAATCTTCCCGCGAAGCAGAAAATGATCCCGCCCGCGTACCAGGGTCTGGAGGCGACCGACGTCGTGTTCGTCTCCTCGGAGGACGGCGAGTCACTGGTGCGCATCATCGCGGGCAACGTTGGGGGGTACCGCGGACCGGGATCCACCCACACACCCATGGCCATGACCCACGTCACGGTCGCTCCGGGCGCCCAGAGTGACCTGCCCTGGGACCCGACCTTCAACGCGCTGGTCTACGTCTTGGCCGGGATGGGTTTTGTCGGCAGCGAGGGCCGACCGGTGCAGACCGGTCAGTTAGCAGCGTTCGGCCCGGGTGACTGGCTGCGCATCGGCGCGGACGCCACACAGGACTCGCGCACCGCGAACTTCGAGTGTCTGGTGCTCGGTGGTCAGCCGATCGGTGAACACGTCGAGCACTACGGTCCCTTCGTGATGAATACGCGTTCGGAGATCGTCCAGGCCCTCGAGGACTTCGAAGCGGGTCGACTCGGGGTCATTCCCCCCAACGCCCTGATGCCCCACGTGCCCGATCCGAATCCCGTGCGAGTAGAACACACCGGCATCTAGACCGCTTCCGGTGCGCGTCGACGTGCTCGAAGACTCTCTCGTCCACTCGAGGGGCGGATCTGACGCTCCTCACCCTCACGCTCGCGGGCGGCGTGGGTGTGGCCCGTTGGGTACGTGGACGCACTGATCCGTGTTGGCGGTAGCGTCAGGGTCGCGAACCGCGATTCCGTGTCGCCACCTAGGGTGAGGGCACGCACATTCCAAAAAAGAGGACGGCCATGGACGACACCACCCTGTTGAGCCAGATCGAGAAGTTGTCGATCGAGGAACAAGAACTCGAAGAGTCTCACCACGGCGAGCCGCTGACCGGTGAGAAGCTCACCCGCTTGAAGGCCGTCGAAGTTCAACTCGACCAGTGCTACGACCTGCTGCGCCAACGTCGCGCGCGACGCAGCGCTGGGCTGAACCCCGACGACGCCGCGGTACGCAAAGAGGACGTCGTCGAGAACTACCTGCAGTGACCAGGGGTCGTCGACGCGGCGATTTGTAGGCTGAGTTCGTGGACCTCGAACTCGCCGATCGCGCCTACCTCATCACCGGCGGCACCGACGGCTTAGGTCTCGCGTTGGCGAAAAAACTCCTCGACGAGGGAGCTCGCGTCGCGGTGTGCGGGCGCGACGAGGACCGCGTTGCTCGGGCCAAGGAGATCCTCGGCCCCAACGCCCTCTGCGTGGAAGCCGACGTCACCCGGGTCGAGGACGTCGATCGCTTCATCGACGTGACCCTCGACACGTTCGGTCGACTCGACGGAGCGGTCAATAACGCCGGGCGTAGTTCGGCGNNTCGCCGCCCTGCACGTGGCGCGACGAACGCTCGACGCGTTGGCCGCGACCTCGGGCGCGGTAGTGAACGTGCTCGCGATCATGGCGCGCGCACCCGGCGCCAACTCGACGCCCACCGCCGCGTCGCGCGCCGCCGGGCTGGCGATGACCAAAGCCCTCGCCAGTGAAGTGGCGCCGCGGGGCATTCGCGTCAACGCGATTCTTATCGGCCTGATCGAGTCGGGCCAGTGGGTTCGACGGGCCCACGACGCCGGTGTGGACCTCGCGACGTTCTACGAGCGCATGGCGTCGTCGTCGAAGATTCCCCTCGGTCGCCTTGGCCGAGCGGAGGAGTTCGCGGACGTGGCCGCCTTCTTACTCTCGCCTCGGGCGAGTTACGTGACCGGCGTGGGCGTGAGCGTCGACGGGGGCCTCTCCCCGGTCATCTAGCGCCCGAGTGCCGCCAGAATGGCGTCGATCTGGGTGACGACCTGGGTGGCGTGGGCGTAGGGGGCGAGCCGGGAACCCGCGCGACCGTGAAGGTGCGCGCTGAGCGCGGCGGCGTCGAAGGGGTCGTGGCCTCGCGCGATGGTCGCGGCGATCAGGCCGGCGAGGACGTCGCCGGTGCCGGCGGTCGCCAGTGACGCGGTGCCGGAGGTAACGACGCGCAACTCACCCGTGGGACGGGCGATGATGGTGACCGGGCCCTTCAAGAGGACCACGCACCCGGTGGCTCGAGCGAGCGACCGGACGTCGTCGAAGCGATCGGCGCCGGGCGCGTGTCCGCTGAGACGAGTGAACTCTCCGTCGTGGGGCGTGATGACCCACGATCCGTCGCGTGGTGAACACTCGTCGATGAGGGACCGGTCGAGGCCGTCCGCGTCGAGCACGACGGGACAGGTCACGCCGGCGAGGACCCCCCGGAGCCACTCGGCGCCCCCCGCCCCGAGTCCCGGCCCCGCGACCACACACCGCGAGCGTGGATCGACCGTCGACTCGCTGGCGTGAACCACTTCGGGGGGTAACTCGACCAACGCTGCGACCTCACCGCGGCTCACTAGTCGAATCATCGACGCACCACCGGCCAACGCACCGCGCAGGACGAGCTCGGCCGCACCCGGCATCAAGGTGGAGCCGACGAAGGCTTGGAGCGCGTGGGTCCACTTGTGATCCTCGCGGCCACCCCGCACGAAGGTGGCGAGGTCTCCGTCGTCCATGAGGGCATCCTCGAAGTCCTTCACGATGCCCAGTCCGGCGAAGCGCAGTTCGCCCATGAGGTTCGACGCGGGCCCCACGAAGTGCGCGGGTTTGAACGCGCCGAGCGCCAGCGTCGCCGTGGCGCTCAACGGAGAGCCGAGGGTTGCCCCGGTGTCGGCGCTGACCCCCGAGGGGAGGTCGACGGCGAGCACCTTCGTCCCCGGACTCGTCGATGGGGCGCGGTAGGGCCGGGTGCAGCCGAGGCCGAAGGCCGCGTCGATAACCAGGTCGTAGCCGACCAACTGCTCTGGTGCACGGTCCCATTCGATGACCTCGACTCGCGCCCCGCGCCCCTCGAGCCACGCCGCCGCGATTCGTCCGTCGGTGCCGTTGAGTCCGGGACCGGCGAGCACGGCGACTCGCCGTCCGTAACAAGAGCCGAGCAGTCGTTGGGCCTCGAGGGCGACCGCGGTGCCGGCGAGGTGGACCAGGCGATCAGGCGCGAGGGTGGCACCAGCGGCCGCGTCGGCGGCCCGCATCTTCTCGCTCGAGAGAATCGGTTGCACGCGTCTCCCCTCGAACCTCGCGCGACGTCACGCACGCTGTCATGTTACTGAGGGCGCTTCGCCAGAGAATCGCGAGGGGCCTGACGCGACGAAGCCACCACCCTCAGGGTGGTGGCTTCGTCGCAGATGGTGCGCGGTTACTTGAGCCAGGCCGGAATCGGGGAGATGGTCAAGTGGTTCGTCGTGGTGATCGGCGACGCCGCGGAGTTACCGGTGGTGAAGACGGTTGAGTTGGTCAAGAGCGCCTTGACCGGTGCCGCGGTGCCGTTCGCCGCGATCTTGGCGATGACGCCACCCGTGAGTCCCTGGTGGTTCGTCGCCGAGTACTTCAGCGGCGTGATCGCCGGGTCCGAGAAGGTCGTGGTCAGCAGCGTCTTGACGAAGTTCGCCCGCGTGACGTTCTTGCCGTCGGCCTTGAGGGCCTCGACGAAGGCCACCGCGAAGCCGGCGCCGTAGAGCTCGTTGCCGGTGATGATCGAGGACGACGTGAAGCTCGGGAAGTCAGCCTTGTCGGCCAAGAGCACCTTGCGCACCCACGGGATCCAGGGGTCCCCGTTGTCGGTGACCGACGGGAAGTAGTCGAGCGTAATGGCGCCCGCTTCGCCGGGGTTGTTCACCGAGATGGGGTCCGCGCCGACGCTGGAGATGATCCAGGTGGGCGAGTAGCCGAGCGCCTTGGCGACCTCCAAGATGCCGGTCGTGAAGCCCGGCACGGAGTCGAGGACGACGACTTGGACCTTGTCAGCGGCGAGCGTGCCCACGTCGGCCTCGATGTCCGAGGACGAACCGGTGATGGCGTCAGCCGCGTTGTAGCTCAGGTGGTTCGCACTGGCGATGTTGAGACCGCCGTCTTGGAGGCCCAGGTAGCCGTTCGCCCCGAAGTCGTCGTTCTGGCCGATGAAGCCGACCGTCTCACCGGGGTAGTGGGCCTTGATGTACTTGGCGAAGATCTTGCCTTCGGCGTTGTAGCTCGTCTGGAAACCGAAGAGGTCCGGGTACTTCGCCCCGTCGTTCCAGGACTTCGAGCCCGAGTTGACGAAGAGCTGGGGAACACCGTTGGACTTCAGGTAGCTCTCGACGCTCTCTTCAGCGGCGGTGCCGAGTGACCCGACGGTCGCAAAGACGTGGTCCTGGGCGACGAGCACTTGGTTCTGGCTCAACGTGGTGACGCTCGCGCCGGCCGTGCAGCCAAGTCCGTAGGCGGCGAGGTCGTAGCAGTCGTCCAAGCGGATGTACTTGATCTTTCGGCCGTTAACGCCGCCGTGGGAGTTCACGTACTTAAAGACGGCGTTGGCCGCACCCGAGACCGGGGCGTAACTCGCCGCGATACCCGAAAGTGGCACCGTTGCGCCGATGGTGATGGTGGAGGCGGTGACGCCGGGTGTCGAACCCGCCGCGCCGGCGCTACCACCGAGTAAGCCAACCGATATCCCACCGAGCGCGAGCGCCGATGCGGATACGAGCGTGACGGAACGTCGAAGACGACCCTTGAACATGTTTCCCCCTGTGTGAAGTGTTTAAAACAACTCGGTGGCTACTGTACCTCTTGAGTAACACTCAAGGGGCGTCGGGCCCGCCAAAGACGTCGCAGGGGCGAACTGAGGCTGACGATGCCCCGGGGCGCGAAGATCATCGTGACAATCAACAACACGCCAAAGATGATGCCCTGCATGTTCGCGCCGAGGTTCGACGTGGGGTTCACGCCGGTCAGTGAGTTGACGTGCGCGACGAGATTCGCACTGAAAGAGAAGATAATCCCGCCGATCACGGCTCCGCTCAGCGTCCCGATTCCTCCTAAGACCATGAGCGTCAAGAGGGTGATCGACAAGGTGAGGGGGAAGGTCTCTGGGCGCACGGAGGCTTCGAGCAGCGAGTAGAGCGCCCCACCGACGCCGGCGAAGGCCGCCGAGACGACGAAGGCCATCGTGCGCGTACGCGCGAGGTGTACCCCCATGAGTTCCGCGGCCACGTCGTTGTCGCGCACCAGACGCATCGATCGTCCCGCGCGCGAGTGAAAGAGGTTGGCCATGAAGAAGAACATGACGCCCGCGACCACGACCGCTAAATCGGCCGTCCACTGGGCGTTGGCGTTGATCGAGGCGTTCGCGCCGTGAAAGAGGTGCTCGAACCACTTCGGGGTCACCAGCGAGTTGAGAAAGATCCCGCCCTCACCACCGGTCACCGACGTGAAGTTCTGCGCGAGGGGCGTGACGGCGGCGGAAAAAGCGAGCGTCATTCCGGCCAAGTACGGTCCGCGCAGGCGCGTCGAGGGGATGGCGATCACCAGTCCACTGAGCCCGCCCGCGACAAGCGCGAGCACCAGCGTGAAGATCAGCGGCGTCGAAGCGTGGTGGTGCGCCCAGATGCCCGCGGCGTAGGCGCCCACGGCCATGAAGCCCGAGTTGCCCAAGGAGATCTGACCGCTCCAGCCGGTCAGCCAACTCAGTCCCAAGATCACGATCGCGATCGCCGCGCCGCCGGCCAACTCCGAATCGGCGACCGGGGGGAGGAAGATCGTCACCAACAGCGTGAGGATGGTCAGAGCGAGGACCGCCACCACGCGCGAGTTGGTGGTCTCTTGCCGCGAGAGGGTGCGCCACCAGTTCATCAGACCCTCCGACTCACGCTCTTAGAGAACAGTCCCTGGGGACGGATCATGAGGGCGAGCACGAGGATGATGATGCCGCCGAGGGGCGCGACGTTCGGGGACCAGTAGGCGAGGATGAACTGCTCGGCCAAGCCGATCAACAGTCCGCCCGCGACCGCCCCGATGGGCGACTCGAGACCGCCCACGGCCGCGGCGATAAAGCCGGCGACGAAGATGCCGTCCATGTCGGTCGGGAAGAGACCGAAGTTGCCCGAGGCGACGATGACCGCCGCGACGGCGCCCACCCCCGCCGAGAGCATCCAGCCAATCGTGAGCATGCGGCCAACGCGAATCCCTAAGAGACGCGACACCTCGGGCGCGAGCGCCGAAGCTCGCAGTTGCAAGCCCAGCTTCGTGAAGCGAAAGAGCGCCGCCACGAGCAACATGATCCCAATGGCCAAGAGGATCTGGAACACGATGAAGGCCGATAAGAAGACCAAGTGACCGTGGTCCTGGTAGTAGATCTGGGAGAACGGCTCCGTGATGTTGCGCGTGGTGCTGGTCCATATCGCGGCCGCCAACGCCTCTAAGACGCCGAGGAAGCCGACCATCACCACGATGGGGTTGATCTCGGGTTTGCCGTACAAAGGACGGATGAGCACTCGTTCGGTGAGACCGCCGAGCGCCATGCCCACGACCACCGAGATGATCACGCACCACCAGTACCCGATGCCCCGGTCGATCTCGGTCATGCCGATGTAGGTCGCCAACATCGCCATCGCGCCCTGGGCGAAGTTCAGCACGTGCGTGGACTGCCAGATGATCACCAGGCTGAGGGCGACGAGTGAGTAGATCACGCCGGTCGCCAGTCCGCCGAAGATGTTGTGCATGAAGGACGAGGAGAGGAACGCGGTCACGACACCACTACGCCCAAGTAGTAGCGACGAAGGTCGTCGTCGGCGGCGACGCTCTGCGCGTCACCGTTCGCCACGACCGATCCGAGGTGCAAGACCACCGCTCGGTGTGCGATGCGCAACGCGGACTTCGCGTTCTGCTCGACGAGCAACACGGTCAGGTCCTCGTTCTCGCAGAGCTCACGAATCGTCCTCATCAACTGCGCGGTCACCTGGGGCGCGAGACCGAGGGAGGGCTCGTCGAGCAACAACACGCGCGGGCGCGCGATGAGCGCGCGAGCCATCGCCAACATCTGACGTTCGCCGCCCGAGAGGGTGGAGCAGTGGCGCCTGCGTCGCTCGCCCAACACGGGGAAGCGTTCGTACTGCTCACTCAGTCCCTCGGCGAGGTTGACCTTCGCCGAGAGTGCGCCGAGGCGGAGGTTCTCTTCGACCGTCAGTTCCTCGATGACACCACGGCCTTCGGGCACGTGACCCACTCCGAGGCGCGCAATGTTCTCCGTCGCCATGCCGATGAGGTTGGTCTCATCGAGGTGGACGTCACCGTTACGGGGTTTGACCAGACCCGAGATGGTGCGAAGCAGCGTGGTCTTGCCGGCGCCGTTGGCCCCGAGCACCGCGGTGATCTGACCGGTGGGGGCGTCAAAACTGACCTCGCGCAGCGCGCGGACTGCGCCGTAGTTGACCGAGAGGTCGTCGACCTTGATCATTCGTCGATACCGAGGTAGGCCGCGAGCACGTCGGGATTGGTGCTGATGTCCTTGGGTGAGCCCTGGGCGATGACTTGACCGAAGTTCAACACCACCAGATGATCGACGAGTTGCATCACGAAGTCCATGTTGTGCTCCACGAGGAGCACACTCATCGACTCGCGCAGTTCGATGATGAGGTGCGTGAACACTTCTAATTCGGACTCGTCGAGGCCCGACGCGGGTTCGTCCAGCATCAGCAGCGACGGTCGTTCCATGAGCGCTCTCGCGATCGACACCTTCTTCGCCACGCCGTAGGGGATGCCGCTCGGCAGCGCGGCGGCGAAGGGCGCGATGCCCAGTCGCTCCAGGTGTTCGAGCGCCTCGGCGCGCAGCAGTCGCTCTTGACGAACACCGCTGGGCAGTCCCGCGATCGCTCGCCACGTCCCACCACCCGGTCGGCTCTGCGCCCCGGCCATGACGTTCTCCAGCACGCTCATGTGACTGAAGAGACCGACGCCTTGGAGCGTGCGCGCGACGCCGGCCCCGGCGAGTTGGGGCGGGCGTAGTCGACCACGCCCGAGTTTGGGAAACGAAATTGTGCCCGACGTGGGCTTTTGAAACCCACAGGCGACGTTGAACGCGGTCGTCTTGCCCGCACCGTTGGGTCCAATCAAGCCCACGATCTGGTGCTCGAGGACGTTGAAGGTGACGTCGTTGAGCGCGAGGAGACCACCGAAGCGAACTGACACGTGGTCGAACGCCAAGGTCACCGCGCGCGTGTCCGTGTCCCCCATAGCGCGTCCAAACTAGCCCGAAGTGAGCGGCCTACTCATTCGCGCGTCGTCGCCTTGCGCGTGGCGCGCTTGACTACGCGACGACGCTCGCGCAGTGTAGGCACTTGGTGGCGGCGGCGGGCAGGTCGCTGGAAAGGCACTCGGGGCAGCTCTTGGTGGCGGGCGGCGGTTCCGGCGCACCGAAGACCGTGGTCCCACCGCGAGCCATGTACGTGCGATACGGCACGACGAGCGCGTAGTAGACGACCGCCATGTAGATCACGAAGTAGATGACCGCCGAGATGAACTCACCGATGTTGATGAACTGACCATTGACGGAGAATCCAACGCCCTGGTGATTCAGCCCACTGCCCGCCAAGGCGTTGATGAGTGGGGTGATGACGTCGTTGGTGAAGGCCGTGACGAGGCTGTTGAACGCCAACGCGACCACCAGTCCCACCGCGATGATGATGAGGTCCCCTCGAAGGAGGAAGTTCTTGAATCCCTGTATCATGCTGTCTCCTCAGCGTCGTGTGCCACGAGGATATCGACTCTGGTCGCGGGAGTGGAGGGTTACCTCGGCGGGGTGACGAGCGCGTTGATGACCTCAACGATCTCCTCGCCGCTCGTGCCGGGGCGAAAGACCGCGGCGACGCCCAGTGAGAGCAACTCCTCAAGGTCCCCGGGGGGCACGATGCCGCCCACCACGACCGGGACGTCGGAACCGCCCTCGCGCAGCGCGTGGACGACGAGCGGCGCCAGGGTCATGTGCGCTCCCGAGAGCATCGACAGACCCACCACGTCGACGTCCTCTTGGATGGCGGCCGCCGCGACCGTTTCCGGTGTCTGGAAGAGACCGGTGTAGACGACCTCCATGCCCGCGTCACGCAGGAGTCGCGCGACGACCTTGATGCCCCGGTCGTGACCGTCGAGTCCGACCTTGGCGACGAGGACCCGCACGCTCACAACGTCGGGACTTCGACGTAACGGCCGAAGACACCTTCCAACGCCGACATCATCTCCCCGATGGTGGCGAACGTCGAGGCCGCGGCGATGAGTGCCGGCATCAGGTTGATGGTCGGGTCGGCGGCCTCGGTCACGAGACGCGCCAGCGCCGAGTGCACCGCCTCGTCGTCGCGATCGCGTCGAACCGCCTCGAGTCGGCCGAGCTGTTTACGCTCGTCCTCATCGGTGATGCGCAAGGTCGCGAGCTCGTCGTCGTCGTTGCCCTCGGTGAAGTCGTTCACGCCCACGACGATGCGCTCACCGGCGTTAAAGGAGCGCTCGAGTTCGTAGGCCGAGTCGGCGATGCGGCCCTGGAACCAGTTCTCCTCGATGCCGCGGATACACCCCTCGAGCATCGATCCTTCGCCCATCTTGGCGATGTGGGCGAAGAGCACCTCCGCCTCGGATGCCAACTCGTCGGTGAGTTGCTCGATGAACCACGATCCTCCGAGGGGGTCGGCCACGTTGGCCACGTTGGTTTCGTGCGCGATGATCTGTTGGGTGCGTAGGGCGATTCTCGCGGCTTTTTCTGAGGGTAAGGCCAACGCCTCGTCCATCGAGTTGGTGTGGAGCGACTGAGTACCCCCGAGCACCCCGGCCAGCGCTTCGATGGCGGTGCGCGCGATGTTGATCTCTGGCTGTTGGGCGGTCAAAGAGACGCCGGCCGTCTGGGTGTGGAAGCGCAACTGCCAGGACCGTTCGTCGGTGGCGCCGTAGTGCTCCTTCATCCACCTCGCCCAGAGTCGCCGGGCCGCGCGGTATTTGGCAATCTCTTCGAAGAAGTCGATGTGCGCGTTGAAGAAGAACGACAGCCGCGGGGCCACGTCGTCGACGCCGAGACCGGCCTGTCGCGCGAGTTCGACGTAGGCGAAACCGTTGGCGAGCGTGAAGGCCAACTCTTCGGCGGCCGTGGAGCCGGCCTCGCGGATGTGGTAGCCCGAGACGGATATGGAGTTCCACTTGGGCATCTCGGCCGCGGTGAAGGCAATGGTGTCGCGCACCAGTCGCATCGACTGACGCGGCGGGAAGATGAACTCCTTTTGCGCCTGGTACTCCTTCAAGATGTCGTTCTGAAGCGTGCCGCCGAGCTGGTGACGAGGGACGCCCACCGATTCGGCGTGCGCGACGAAGAGGGCCAGCATGACCGCGGCGGGTGAGTTGATGGTCATCGAGGTCGTGATCGAGCTGAGGTCGATGTTCGCGAAGAGGTCGTGGACGTCGGCCAAGGTGTCGATCGCTACCCCGCAGCGCCCCACTTCGCCGAGTGACATCGGATCATCGGAGTCGAGGCCGAGCAGGGTGGGCATGTCAAAGGCCGTCGAGAGGCCCGTGCCGCCCGAGCGGATGATCTCACGGAATCGCTCGTTGGTATCAAGGGCGGTGCCGAAGCCCGCGAACATGCGCATGGTCCAGAGCCTTGAGCGGTACATCGAAGCGTGTACGCCCCGGGTGTAGGGGTAGACGCCCGGGAACTCCGCGTCGGGCGGACCGTAGACCGCGGCGAGTGGTACCCCTGACATGGTCGCGAAGCGCTCGGGGCGAATTGGGGCGCGCTCGTAGCGCTCCCGCCACTCCTCAAACGCGCTCTCTTCGGCCATCACTCACACCTTTCGACGCCGTCGACGTCAGCATAGGGTCGAGGACAAAGAGCGTTCAGTTCGCTCGTTGGGTTCGACCTAGCGAAGGTGGAATCGCGCCCAGATGAGCGCCAACGCCAAGGCGGTCGACGCCCAGCACAACGCTCGCAGCGCGCCCTCGAGCGGGCGCAGCATGGAGGTCGCGCTGAGGGGGAGGACCGTCCCGTCGCGGAGTACTTGACTGCCCTCGATGGAGTCGGTGCGTCGGCGGATATCGCGGGCGGGTCCCGAGAGCAGCCGCTGGGTGTGTGAGGTGAGTGCGGCGAAGGCGCCGCCGAGGAGGGCGGTGACGCTGAGCGCAGCGTGTTCAGCGAAGTAGGCCGTGAGCAGGGGAAAAGCACCCCAACCCAAGGCGAAGACGGCGTCGGTGTGCAGCCGGGCGCCGAAGAGTTCGAGGTTGTAGCCGAGGGCGATCACGACGCCCACCACGATGAAGATCGCGAGATAAGGACTCACGACGATCATCCCGACGACGCCAAGCGCGGTCGCACCCCCGAGACCCAGTATCGACGCCGCCACGAGCTGCCACGTCGGGATGGTGGTCGCGAGTGGCCGCCCCATCAACTCATCAAGCGCGTGGGCGCCCACGCCCACGCCGAGGAAGAACGCCGCGAGGGTCACCCAGAGGTAGACGGCGTTGACCGGGCCGACGAGACAGGCGCCGATGACCACAAAAGAGAGGTGCAGCATCGTGTAGGGCGGGTGGAGCAACGTCCACCACTCCTTCATGCGGGGTCGAACGAGAAACTTCGGTTCGGCGTAAAAAGCCGCGCCCTGCGGCGCACTCTTTTTCGAAGTAGGCCGAAAGAGCGTCACCTCGCGCGGTACCCCCACATCACGAGGCCCCCGCCAAGGCTCATGGCGCGAGACTCCACGTGCTCGATACCGGCGTGCTCCCACGCGTTCACCGTCCAGTCAACCGAGTACTTCTTGTAGTGCTGGGAGATACTCGGCCCGAGGAATCGACCCACGTCCCACCAGCCCTTCCCCCCGGTCACGTAGCCCGCGACCGGCAGGACCGCGCGAGTGTAGAACCACCAGGCCGCGCGGGTCACCGGGCGACGGGGTACCGCGAACTCGAGGTTCGCAATGGGGCCGCCGGGCTTCACGACGCGGGCGAGTTCGGCCATCGTGGCCTGCGGGTCGTCGACGTAGCGCAAGAGGTAGGTGAAGGTCAGTGCGTCGAAGGTGTGATCCGCGAAAGGCAGACGCTCACCACGTCCGAGGACGAGCGAGACGCGTCCTTCGAGGTGCGCGCGCGTGACGTTTCGCTGTCCTTCACGCAGCATGTCCTCGCTCAAATCCAGACCGACGACGTGGGCGTCGGTCTTGTCGGTGAGCGCTTTGGTGACCGCGCCCGGCCCGCACGCCACGTCCAAGACGAGGCGTGGTCGCGATCCCACGACGTGGTCCAACATGGCGTGGCGCCAGCGTCGATCCTGTCCGAAGGAGAGCAGGTAGGCGAGCAGGTTGTAGCGCGAGGGGAGCGGGGCGAAGAGTTTCCGAGAGAACTCGTTGGGCGTCGCGCGCGACGCCTGCACCTCGCGACGACTAGACACGCGTAGCGCCGTTCACCGCGGTGGCGATGGAGCGCGGACGAACATCGGTCGCACGCGCTTGGACTTGACCCACTTGTACACCTTCATGATCGAGGGACGGTTGCTGCGCCAGTCGCCGGGACGTTCGCTCGATTGACAATCGACCCTAATCGTTCGTCGTGTCGCGCCCCATCGATTCGTGCAATGACGCCGCGGGCGCTAAGGAAGTCGGTCGTGAAGTTGGAGCCGTCGCGTCGAACGCGAAACCACTAAGGTTGGAAGTGACTCCCGTGGGGTCACAGCGCTGGATCTAGAAGCCCGTTGAGCGTCGTCGCAGTCTGAGGAGGACGATCATGGTGGCATATGGCGACCTGGGGTAGTCCTCGTCCCAACGAGACGAGACGCTGAGGCTATGGCCACTGACCGCCTCCTCGACATCTTCTCCCTGATGGCCGAGCGCGGCGTCGACGACGCCGGGACTCACTCGTTGTGCAGCGTCGCCGCCGAGATCACCCAACTCGACGGCGCCGCCATCTCCTTGACTTCAGACGGGGACGAGATGACGGCGCTGTGCATGAGCAACGATCTCGCTCGCACGCTCATGGACCTCGAGATCACCCTGCGCGAAGGTCCCGCCTTCGAGGCGAGCACCGGTGGGATGGTGGTGCAAGACGTCGACCTCGCCGCCGCGAGCGCGCCTCGATGGATGATGTACGCCCCCCAAGCCGCGGCGGCGGGCGCGCGCGCCGCCTTCGGGTTCCCCGTACGCATCGGTGCGGCGAATTTCGGGGCTCTCAGCCTTTACCGGGAGAACCCCGGACACTTGAGTGACGCTCAGACGTCCGACGCGTATCTGATGGCCTCGGTGATCGCACGCGCGGTGTTGTCGATTCAGTCGGGATCACCGATCGGTGAACTGGCGAAAGAGCTGCATGGGCAGTCGGGCCTTGACTTTCGGGTCCACCAAGCGGCCGGTATGGTCGCCGTTCAAGGGTCCATGTCGGTGAAAGCCGCGCTGGTGTTGATCCGCACGCACGCCTTCGCCGAAGCCATGGAGCTCTCTGAATTGGCTGAGAAGATCATCACTCGCGCGACGCGCTTCGACTCGTTATTGGATTCGTGGATCGTGAAACCTACCTCAGGGGATCCAAAGTGAGTATTATTGGCCCCATCGGGCGGAAGGATTGCTTTGACGCCGCCGACCGTCTTCTCACAGTCAAGCGACAGAGGGAATGATGGCTAGAGAAACACTACTTATCATCACGTTGGTCGAACTGGCCGACAATCTCGTTGACGACTACGACGTCATTGATGTGTTGACGGTCCTGAGCGACCGCTGCGTAGAGACGGTGGACGTGGACGCCGCGGGCGTGATGTTGGCCTGGCCCGGAGGTGAGCTGCAGTATGTGGCGTCCTCGAGTGACTCGATGCGCATCATCGAACTCTTCCAGATCCAAGTCGACGAGGGTCCCTGCGTCGACTGTTTCAATGACGGCCAACCCATCGTCAATCACATCTTGAACGTCGATGACGGACGTTGGCCCCGATTCACTCCCCGAGCCATCGAATTGGGTTTCACCTCCGTGAACTGCGTACCGATGCGTCTACGTGGGCGCACCATTGGGGCGCTGAACTTCTTCAGTTCCCACGAGGGACAACTCGCCGTCGAGGACGTGGCGGTGGCGAGGGGATTCGCGGACGTCGCGACGATTGCGATCCTCCAACACCAGTCCTCCCTCAACGCCAACACCCTCAATGAACAGCTCAGCAATGCCCTGAACAGTCGCATCATCATTGAGCAGGCCAAGGGCATGGTTCGACAAGCCGCCGACAGCGATATGGATGAGGCGTTCGCTCGAATGCGGGGTCACGCGCGTAATCACAATGAGGGACTCACCGACGTGGCCATCGCCATCGTGACGGGTACCCTCGATCCGGGCACCCTCGACGTGCTCAAGCCAAAGAGGGCCTAGGCGCGCCACCTGGTGAGCATCGTCGGACCATCGACGTCGTGACCAGGTAGGGGACTCGCTGCATCGAGTCACGAGGAAAGCGGCGGTCACCGCAAAAATCACGAAAAGTCAACTGGACCGTCACCTTGTCACGTGCTACCCTTCAGCAAGGACGTCAAGACCTCGCTTCCTTCGCACTCGGTACGTTCCGGGTCGATACGAAGGAGTGAGATGGGTCTTCCCGGGATGGTCCTCAGCGCAATCGCCACCGCAGCGGGGGCAATCATGTACTGGGCCGTCACCTACCAGGGCACGGGCTTTCGTCTCTCCACGGTTGGCGTCATTCTCATGATCGCTGGCGTCGTCGGTTTTATTGCCTCCTCCGTAGTTTTTGGTGTTTCTCGGCGTTCCGTCGCAGGCCAACACCACACCATGGTTCGTGAAGTCGTGGACCCTCAGGGCCGCGCAAGTTCGGTGCATGAAGAGACCAACGGTTGATTGATGGCGTGTGCCCCTGTGAGCCCCGATCGAGGGCACACGCCATCACTCTTAAGTTCGGGGAAACTTCGAGTTCGCGTCGACGTCGTGTCGTGAGTGACGAACTCGTCGGTTCGAGGCGGGACCGTTGCGGTGGAGGTGCTGATCGTGAACGGCCTATTGGATGTTCGATGATGGCCCCCCTTTGTCGAACGAGTCGCACCAGGGCTGCACCGTGACGCCCGTCTCGCTAACTAAAAGGTGGAGGACACCATGGCTATGAAGGACAAAATCAAGAACATGATGCAGATCTCTCGCGGCAAGACCAAGCGAGCGGCGGGAGAGGCGATGGGCGACGACAAACTCACTGCGGACGGTCGCGCTGACGTGCAGGCAGGGAACATCAAGCAGGCCGGCGAAAAGGTGAAGGATGCTTTTAGAGAGCCCTGACCCACGCGACGCACCCAACGCACCCGGAAGGATGCCGCCATCGGAGTACGCCGCCAAACTGACGGGCTTTCGCGAACTGAGTACACCGCTTCAAGATGACGTGGAACGGCTCATCGAGATCGCGGCCCAACTCTTCGGGGCGATCGAGCGTCAGATTCATCACATCGAGCAAGACCTGAACTACTCACAGAGCAGCGGCGTCGTCACGAACCATCAGACGGTGTTCAAAGAGCAACTGATTCGAACCGCCGTCAACCTGAGCGATTCGCTCAACGAGATCGCCGTCCACCTCGGGGATCAGGCGCGAACGGCGCTCTCACCCCGCGAAGCCACGTACCTCGAGTAGTTACACGCCGTCAACGCCCGATCCGGCGTCGGTCTCTGAGTCGCGCAGTGCTTCGTGATGCGCCAGTTGGGCCTGCTCGCGTTCGATAAGTTCTTCGTCCCCGGCGACCTCGAGGTGCACGAGAAGGTCGTCCGCGTGCGGCGTGGCTCGGATGAGTTCGTCGAGCTTGAGTTGGGTAACCAGTTGTTGGCGATTCTGGGTGTGTTGGATCACGAAGAGCATGATCAACGTCACGGCCTCCGCGGCGGTCGAGAAACTGGTCTGCCAACGTCCGGGAAACCCCTTCGCCGCGAGGACGACGGCGTAGACGATGACGACGACGGTCACGATCACCGTTGAACTGGCGCGCGAGGTCACCTCGCCCACCCAGTGCAGTACTCGAGAGACGCGTTGTGATGCGGTCGAATGTTCCATGGGGCCTCCAAGGGGCGGCGGGTGTGGTAGCTGACCACGAAGCAGGGGTAACGCATCGGCGAGCGAAGCGTCACCGCTCAGGACTTCTACCCTCCAGCCTAGCGACGGTGGCTCGTCAAGGATCCGAGATGAGCAGCGCCAACAGGGGTGCCGACGCTTTATTGATTGACTCTTGGTACTCGAAGTCGCCCTGGCTGTCGGCAACCACACCGCCGCCGGCCTGGATCGTGGCGAGTCCGTCGCGGAGCGACACGGTGCGGATCGTGATGGCGAAGTCGGCGTCGCCCGAGAGCGAGAAGTACCCCACCGCGCCGCCGTAGGGACCGCGGTAGACGGACTCGAACTCATCGATCAACTCCATCGCGCGAACCTTCGGCGCGCCGGTCAACGTTCCCGCCGGAAAGAGCGCGTTGAACGCGTCGAAGGCGTCGAGTCCTTCGCGCAGCTCGCCATCGACGTGACTGACCAGGTGCATGAGGTGAGAGAATCGCTCCACGTGCGCCAAGCGCTCGACGCGAACGGTACCAGGGGTCGCGACGCGCCCGACGTCGTTGCGTCCGAGGTCGACCAACATCACGTGTTCGGCAATCTCCTTCTCATCGATGAGCATCTCGGCTTCTAGAGTTCGGTCCTCGGCGTCGTTCTCACCGCGTCGCCGCGTGCCGGCAATCGGTCGCGTGCTGACCACGCCCGCGTGCACGCGCATGAGCATCTCGGGCGACGCGCCGACGAGTTGGTGTTCGCCAGAGTCCAGGAGGTACATGTAGGGCGAGGGATTGAGTGCCCGTAGTACGCGATACAGGGTCAGGGGGTCGACGTCGCTCTTGCGTTGGAACTGCTGACTGGGCACGACCTGGAAGACGTCGCCCGCGACGATGTACTCCTTCGCGCGCTCGACGATCGCCGCGTACTCCTCGGGGCGGAAGTTCGAGAGCTCCCTCGCCGCCGCGCGCACGTTGACGCCGCCGCTGGCCTGCGGCGCAGTCGCCACCAGCCGCTCGACGCCCACCTCACTCGCCGGCGCCGGGCTCAACAGGGTGCCGACGATGTTCTCCACACGCTCGCGCGCGTCGTCGTAGACCTCGCGTGGGTCGCCGTCGCCGATGATCGCGAGCACGACGACCGTCGTCGAGTGGCGCAGGTGGTCACAGATCAGCACCGCGCCCGGGAAGGAGAAGTCGACGTCGGGCCAGAGTGGTTCACTCGCTCGGCCCGGTAGGCGTTCGAGTCGTCGCACGTAGTCGTACGCCACGAATCCGACGGCCCCGCCAATGAAGTCGGGCAGTTCGCTGATTGAAGGGGTACGGTACGCCGACATCAAAGAGCGCAGTTCATCCAGCGGGGCGCTGTCGCTGCGTCGCGGCGCCGCGCCGCTCACCACCGTCGTCGCACCCTCACTGGTGAGGCGCCAACGTCGATCCAGACCGATGAAGGAGTAGCGACCGGTCTCTTCGCCGAGCGCGGCGCTCTCGAGGAGGAAGATCGCGCGACCGGCGAAGCGTTGGTAGAGCGAGACCGGGGTTTCGCGGTCGAGTTGCAGCGTCGCACAGATCGGCACGACGTTAAAACCCTGCGCGACGAGGTCGCGAAAGCCGTCGAGCTCGAGAGTTTCCATGGCGAAAGGCTAGTGACTGGGCCGTAGGATGAGGGTCAATGTCACCGGCTCCCTCGATCCTCGTCGTTGACAACTACGACTCGTTCGTCTACAACCTCGTCCAGTACTTGGGAGAACTCGGGGCGCGCGTGCAGGTTCGTCGCAACGACGAGGTGACGGCCGAGGAGGTCGGAACCCTCGGGGTGGACGGGGTGTTGATCTCACCTGGTCCCGGCTACCCGGTCACCGCGGGCAACTGTCTGGCGATCGTTCGCCGATGCGGCGACACAGGCGTCCCGTTGCTCGGGGTGTGTCTCGGCCATCAGGCGCTGGGGGAGGCCTTCGGCGCGCGCGTCGTGCCGGCGCCGGAGTTGCTACACGGTCGAGCGAGCCTCGTCGAGCACGACGGCCGCGGCGTCTTTGCCGGCGTGGCCCGTCCGCTGGTCGTGGGGCGCTACCACTCGCTCGTGGTCGCCGAGGACGGTCTGCCCGAGGTCTTTGAGGTGTCGGCGCGTTCGAACGGCCTGATCATGGGGATTCGCCACCGCGACGTCGATCTCGAGGGTGTGCAGTTCCATCCCGAATCGGTCCTCACCCAAGACGGGTACCTGATGCTCGCTAACTGGCTGGAGCGTTGCGGCGCGAGCGACGTCGTGGCGCTCGCGAGAGAGCTCTCGCGGCGCGCCGACGACGTGCGCGCCTCGTTACCCCAGCCCGCCCACTGAGCCGCGAGCGACGCCGTCGACTCGTTGGGGGAGGTGGAGAGGGTTCTCGTCGCGCAACGCTTCGGGCAGCAGCGCCTCGGGGACGTTCTGGTACGTCACGGGGCGTAACCACCGCTCGATGCTCCCCGCACCCACCGACGTCGCGGCCGGCGCCGTGGTCGCGGGCCACGGACCACCGTGTTGCATCGACCAGCTCACCCCGACGCCCGTCGGGTAGCCGTTGACGATTACGCGTCCGGCCTTCGCCTGAGCGACCTCCAGCAACCAACCGGCGTCGCCGTCGCCGTCGGCGCTCAACACGCTGAAGGTGAGGGCCGGCTCCACCAGAGAGAGGGCGTCACTGAGTTCCTCGCGGCCGTGGTAACGAACGACGACCGCCAATGGTCCAAAGCACTCCTCACGCAGGACCGTCGAGGACTCATTGGCGAAGTGCGACGCGGCAACTTCGAAGAGTTGCGCCGCGACCTCGGTGCCCTTGGACGACGCGTCGCCCACCAGTCGGCTGCTGCCGTCGACGCCCGCGATGGCGGCGGCACCCTGGGCGAAGTGTTCGGCGATGCCCGCACTCAGCATTGTCATCGGCTCGACCCGTTCCAGTGCGGCGACCAACGCGGTCACGAGCGCGTCGCCACACTCATCCGCGGGTACGAAGAGGAGACCGGGTTTGGTGCAGAACTGACCGACGCCCAGGGTCATCGAACCCGCGACGCCCTCGCCGATCTCGACGCCTCGCTCCTTCGCGGCGGCCGCGGTGACCACCAGGGGATTCGCCGATCCGAGTTCGCCGAAGAAGGGTATGGGCGTCGCGCGCGCGTTCGCGCGTTGCCACAGCGCCCGTCCCGCGGGCACCGAACCGGTGAAGCCCACGGCGCACACGTCGGGTGCCTCGACGAGGGCGACGCCCGCCTCGAAGCCGAAGACGAGGGTGAGGAGTCCCGCGGGTGCGTCAAAGACGCGTGCGGCACGGGCGAGGGCGTCAAAGGCGGCGCGACTGGTCGCCGGGTGGGCGGGGTGCGCTTTGATCAGGACCGGACAGCCCGCGGCCAGGGCGGAGGCGGTGTCACCGCCGGGGACCGAGAACGCGAAGGGGAAGTTGGAACTCCCAAAGACCGCGACGGGCCCGAGCGGGACGCGCATGCGACGAAGGTCGGGCAGCGGTCCCATGGGCGAGTCACCGGCGTGGTCAATGGAGACACCGAGGAACGCGCCGTCGAGGACGACGTCGGCGAA
Source organism: Acidimicrobiaceae bacterium (assembly GCA_003136495.1). Classification (GTDB taxonomy): domain Bacteria; phylum Actinomycetota; class Acidimicrobiia; order Acidimicrobiales; family RAAP-2; genus RAAP-2. The sequence continues at coordinate 2,030 of PLER01000028.1, read as the reverse complement.
GAATCGCAGCTGGAACGCGGTGCGACGCAGCTCGCCGTCGAGTCGGCCCCTCGTCAGGGCGGTCTCGTCCATCGCCACGTCGACCAGACGCTGATCGTCCTCTTCTAAGTTGTCGGCCATCGCGCGCAGCAGACCCGCGCGCCAGGCGAGTGGGCGCGACGCGAACTCGCGCGCGGCGAGCGCCGCGCGTTGCGCCGAGGCGACGACCTCGGCGGGCGTCGTCTCCACGTCTCCGAGCTCGCGCTCGACGCCCGAGGTCGGATTGACGCTGATCACGCGGCTCACGCGGGTGCTTCGACGCGGTAGGGGTAGTAGACCGGGGCGCCGTGGACGGGCAGTTTCACCGACACGATGTTCGACCCGCAGAGCGACGCCAGGGCCAGGCGGTCGAAGCGCTCGCCGTAGAAGGCGATGTTGGTGGGTGAGAGCACGTACTCGCCGGTCCAGTCCTCAAAGAGCAGCTCGAGGCCAGTTTCCTTCGTCCAGCGCCAGAGCTGGTTGGGCTGGTAGCAGGAGATGAGGAGTCCTCCGTCTGCGTCGGTCGCGAGACCGTCGGGGACGCAGCGCTCCATTTCGATGAGCGTTTCCAAGGGGCCACCACTCAGGGGCATCGCGCTCACCGCCGGCGCACTCGATTCGATGACGTAGAGCGTCGTGGCGTCGACGCAGAGTCCGTTGGCGAAGGCGATCGGCCGTGGCGTGATGTTGGTCGTCGTGCCGTCGGGATCGATCACGAAGAGTTGACCGGTCGGTTCGTCGAAGGAGCCCGAGTCCGAGACGTACAGGCGACCGTCGGGACCGAAGGCGGGGTAGTTGGGGTAGTCGATCGGGTCGCCGAAGGGTTCGGCCACGCCGTGCCCGTCGACGCGCCACACCCGGTGGTTCCCCGGGTCACAGACGTAGAGGAAGTGTTCGTGATCGAGCGCCATGCCCAATAACGCGCCCCCCTCGATGGTGCCCATGACGCGCTTGGTGCCGAAGAGTCCGATGCGGTAGAGCTGTCCGGCTTCGCCACCCGCCCACAGGCAGCGACGCTTGGCGTCCCAGCACACGCCCTCGACGTGATCAAGGCCACCCGCGACGACGCGGCGGTCGAAGGACTCGGGAATCGGGTTCGTCATCTACTTCTCCTTGAGCGTCGCGCCGGTGACGGCGTCAAAGAAGTGCGCGTGTTCGGGTGAGATCTGCACCGAAAGGACGTCGCCCACCGAGACGTTCGAGCGCGGTCCCATCTTCGCCACCAACGTCGACACTCTCGCGTCACCACCCGCGCCGGCCTCGGCGCCGACGGTCACGTCAAGGTGCGAGAGGTGTACGAGGATCTCGGAGCCGAGCGCCTCACGACGCTCGACTCTGGCTTTGATGGTGTTGGTGCTCGACGCGTCGGCGACGATCACGTCCTCGGGGCGTACCCCGACGACCACGTCGACGCCGCTCGGCGGCAGGGCGTGGCTCGTAGTGTAGTTCCACGGCAGCTCGACGACCTGGTCGCCGAAGACGACTTCGACGCGGTCCTCGCCCGCGCGCACGCGACAACGAATCAAGTTCATCGGCGGTGAACCCATGAAGCCGGCGACGAACTCATTCGCCGGGCGATCGTAGAGGTCCTGGGGGGTGTCGACCTGTTGGAGTTTCCCGTCGCGCATCACCGCGACGCGGTCGCCCATGGTCATCGCTTCGACCTGGTCGTGGGTGACGTAGACGGTCGCCACTCCCAAGAGCCGTTGGATGCGGGCGATCTCGAGGCGCATCTCCACGCGCAACTTGGCGTCGAGGTTCGAGAGAGGCTCGTCCATCAAAAAGGCCCGGGGGTTGCGCACGATGGCCCGTCCCATGGCGACGCGCTGGCGCTGACCACCCGAGAGCGCCTTCGGCCGACGTTCGAGGTAGTCCTCGAGGTGCAAGATGGCGGCCGCCTCGTCGACCTTGCGTTTGATCTCGCTCTTGGAGTCACCGCGGATCTTTAGGGCGAAGCCGATGTTCCTCTCCACCGACATGTTCGGATAGAGCGCGTAGTTCTGAAAGACCAT
>PLER01000078.1 GCA_003136495.1 Acidimicrobiaceae bacterium | reverse complement strand
GTCGGTGTGTATTCGCTGTTCGGATTCCAGATCACCCCGGACACGGTGATCGCGATCTTGACGATCCTCGGGTATTCGCTCTACGACACGGTGGTCGTCTTCGACCGCGTTCGCGATAACACGCAGAACGTGCTCAAGAGCGGGAACCTCACCTACTCCGAGATGGTGAACCTCTCGATGAACCAGACGCTGGCGCGTTCGATCAACACCTCCCTGGTGGCGATCTTGCCGGTGCTCTCGGTGTTATTGATCGGTGCGGACCTCCTGGGTGCGACGACGTTGCAGAACTACGGCCTCGCCCTCTTCGTCGGTCTCATGAGTGGGGCCTACTCCTCGATCTTCATTGCGAGCCCGCTACTCGCGGTGTTAAAGGAGCGCGAGCCGCGCTATCGGGACTTGCGTGATCGCGTGCTCTCTCGCACTGACCGACAGGTCTTGACCGCTTCGAGCGCGGCGCTCTTGGGTGCCCAGACGACCGCCGTCGCGGCGGGTCAATCGCGGCCACCGCGCTCGAGTGGGACCATTCAGGCCCGAGCGCGAAAGCAGAAACGCCGATAGCGCGTCGTCGCGACTGCGGGCCGCTCGGCGGTTGGGAGCGACGATAAGAATGTCCGGATGCGAGTCTGGGACGTGCCACCGCGACAGCTCTGTCGACAACACCTCCTCGGGGAGCATCGCGAGCTCCACGGGCTGTGGAACATCCTGGTAGTTCACGGTGGCACGGGGGGTTACTCGCGGCACCCCGAGACGCAACGCTGGGTCGGCAAGACGCGAGCGCTCCAGGCCCGCCACGAACTCTTGATGAGCGAGATGGTGCGGCGTGGTTACCGGCACGCGTCGCCGTTGGACCACGCCGCCGCCAGCGGCAGCGTCACGCAGGACGTCTTCATCGACTCGCTCGAAGAGCAACAACGCTTGCTCGCGGCGAAGCCCTGCGCGTGCCCGCTCGCGTGACTTAAGCACCCGTCGAGCGGCGCCGTCGCGACCCGGTCCCACCTTCGGGTGGCGAGGACGCCGCCGCCGCCGCGTCGTCGCACCGGTGGCGAACATCAAATGGATCGTGAAGACCCCCCGGTAGGCTGACTGCATGGTAAGTCTCACGTCGCGCGCCAGCGCCGATTCAGTGCTCCAGGGCTCGATTGAGCGGCTGATCGTGCGCTTTCTCGAGCACCACGAGGACGGGGACGTCGACTTGATCCGCCGGGCCGGGATTGCCGCGATCAACGCCCACGAGGGGCAACTGCGTCGCACCGGCGAACCCTACGTCACTCACCCCATCGCGGTCGCCGGAATTACGGCAGATCTTGGTCTGGACGAGATCACCATCGCGGCCGCGTTGCTCCACGACGCCGTCGAGGACACCGGCGTCACGACCCAGTGGCTCGAAGGAGAGTTCGGCGCGCAAGTCGCCGCCGTCGTCGACGGGGTGACCAAGCTCGACCGCCTCGAGTTCGACTCCAAGGAAGCCCAGCAGGCCGCCACGATTCGCAAGATGTTCATCGCCATGGCCCAAGACTGGCGGGTCCTGCTCATCAAGTTGGCCGACCGGTTGCACAACATGCGCACGATCTCGGTCATGCCGATGCACCGTCAGCGGGCCATCGCCCAAGAGACACTGGACGTGTACGCTCCGCTCGCGCACCGGCTCGGGGTCCAGCAGGTGAAGTGGCAGTTAGAGGACCTCTCCTTCGCGACGCTGCACCCCAAGCGCTACGCCGAGATCGAACAGATGGTCGCGGCTCGTCAGCCCGAGCGCGAGGCGTACCTGGCCGAAGTGATGGAGACCCTGAGCACGAAGCTCGCCGAGTTCGGTATCTCGGCCGAGGTGCGCGGTCGCCCGAAGCACTTCTGGAGCATCTACGAGAAGATGGTCGTGGGCGGCAAGGAGTTCGACGACATCTTCGACCTGGTGGGGCTGCGCCTCATCGTCGAGGACGAGCGGGACTGCTGGGCGGCCCTGGGGGCGATTCACGCGCTCTGGTCCCCGGTGCAGGGCCGCTTCAAGGACTACATCAACTCGCCCAAGTTCAACCTCTATCAGTCACTGCACACCACGGTGATCGGTCCGCGGGGCAAGTCCGTCGAGGTGCAGGTGCGCACCCAGGAGATGCACCGTCGAGCTGAGTTCGGGGTGGCCGCCCACTGGAGTTACAAGGAAGGCGCCAGCGCCAACGAAGTGGCCTGGATGCAACGTCTCGCCGACGTCGAGGAGGAGGAGAACGACCCCATCGCCTTCTTAGAGGCGTTGAAACTCGACCTCGGTCAAGACGAGGTGTACCTCTTCACTCCCAAGGGGCGCGTCATCGCCCTCATCGAGGGAGCGACGCCGATCGACTTCGCCTACGCCGTGCACACCGAAGTCGGGCACCGTTGTGTCGGAGCCAAGGTGAACGGTCGACTGGTCCCGCTCGACACGGTGCTGCGTTCGGCGGACGTGGTCGAGATCGTCACGAGTAAGAACGACAACGCCGGACCGTCACGGGACTGGTTGAACATCGCGGCCTCTTCGCGCGCGAAGTCGAAGATCCGTCAGTGGTTCCAGCGGGAGCGACGCGACGACGCCATCGAGGGGGGCCGCGAGGAACTCACCAAGGCGCTGCGCCGCGAAGGGCTGCCGATTGCCACGTCGTTGTCCTCGAGCGCGCTCGACGCGGTCATCGCCTCACTCGGCTTAGAGGACCGCGACGCTCTGTTCATGTCAATCGACTCCAATCAGATTTCCGCCCTCGCGGTCGTCCAGCGCCTCGATCGCGAGTTACGTGGCGGCGAGGCCGAACAGATGCCCACGACCGTCACCAAGGCGCCGCGGAGCAATCGAACCACGCGACGCACGGCCGGGGTCTACGTCGAGGGTCTCGACGACGTCATGATCCACCTGGCCCGGTGCTGCTCTCCCGTTCCCGGTGACAGCATCATGGGCTTCATCACCCAAGGCCGCGGGGTCTCGGTGCACCGGGACGACTGCTCAAACGCGGTGGCGTTGGCCCAACGACTGGGCGAGCGCATCATCGACGTCGAATGGGATGGCTCGGCCGGCGGCCAGTACCGTGCGGTCTTGGAGATCATGGCCTTTGATCGGTCCCGCCTGTTGCTCGACGTCTCCAAGGTCGTCGCCGAGTACCACCTCAACATCATCTCGAGCAGCACCACGACCTCGGGCGCGCGCATCGTACGCATGGTCTTCGACGTGGAACTCGCCGACCCGGAACACCTTTCGAGCTTGCTGGCGGCGTTAAAGCGCGTCGATGGGGTGTTCGACGCCTTTCGACAGTTACCGGGCCAGAACAAGACCTCATGAGCGAACCGCTCCCGCCGTTTCAGGCGCCGACCGGCACCCACGACGTCCTCGGACCCGATTCGGCCCTCTGGGAGGGGCTCGTCGGCACGTTCGCGCAGCGAGCGTATCGCTACGGCTTCTCGCTCGTGATGACCCCAATCTTTGAAGACGTCGGGGTCTTCACCCGCGGCATCGGCGAAGAGAGTGACGTCTTTCGTAACGAGATGTACGTCTTTAGCGACCGGGGCGAACGGCGTTACGCCCTTCGACCCGAAGGCACCGCGTCGGTGGTGCGCGCCTTCGTGCAACACCAGCCGACCACACCGTGGAAGGCCTGGTACGTCACGCCGGCCTTTCGCTACGAGCGACCTCAGGCCGGACGTTATCGTCAGCACTACCAACTCGGCGCCGAGGTGCTCGGCACCGAGGACCCGACGGTCGACGTCGAGGTCATCGCGCTGGCGCACGGCTTTTTCCGCGAGATCGGCCTCACGCGGGTGCGACTCCTGGTCAACTCGATGGGGCACACCGCCTGTCGCGCGTCCTACGTCGAGTTACTGAGCGAGTACCTGGCAGAGCATCAGGACGAGTTGGTCGACGAGCACCGCGAAGGCTGGCGCCTCAATCCGCTGCGCGTGCTCGACTGCAAGAACGAGTCCTGCGTGGCGGTCACCGCCAAGGGCCCGATGCTGGTCGATCACCTCTGCGCTGAGTGTCGCGACCACTTCGACCAGGTCCTCGCCGGTCTGAGTGCGTTAGGTATCGAGAGCACGCTCGCGCCGCGATTGGTGCGCGGTTTCGACTACTACTCACGAACGACCTTTGAATTCGTCGCCGACGCGCTCGACGCTGCTCAGAACGCCGTCGGCGGCGGGGGACGCTACGACACGTTGGCCGAACAACTCGGCGGCAAACCCACGAGCGGCATCGGCTTTGGCAGCGGGGTGGAACGAGTTCTGCTCGCGCGCGCGGCCGAAGGGATAGTGACCCCGCTGCTCAAGCGATCCCTCGACGTCTTCGTCGTCGACACGACGGGCGACGTGGGAGTGGCGAGATTGGTGGAAGATCTCCGCAGCGCCGGTGTGGCGACCGAACGCGCCTACGACCAACGTTCGATGAAGGCCCAGATGAAGGTGGCCGACAAATCGGGTGCCCGCTGGGCGCTGCTCATTGGACCGGAGGAACTGGCGGCGGGTGAGGTTACGATGAAAGACCTGCGAAGCGAGGACTTCAACCAGGCGCAGTCGCGCGTGGCGAGAAGTGAGATCGTCTCGACGGTCCAAGAACTACTGACGAAGTGAAGTGACATGCCCCGCGAATACGAATCCACTAGCCTGCGCGACCTTCTCTGCGGCTCGATCAGTGAGGCCCACGTCGGACAACGACTGAACGTGTGCGGTTGGGTGGCCAAACGCCGAGAACACGGCGAGCACCTCGCGTTCTTGGACATTCGTGACCGCTCCGGCGTCGTCCAGGCTGTCGTCGAGGGCTCGGTTGACGTGAAGAGCGAGTACGTGGTGCGCGTGACCGGCACGGTCACGCCGCGACCCGAGGGGACCGTCAACGTAAAACTCTCGACGGGGGCGGTGGAGCTCAGCGACTGTGAGGTCGAAGTGCTCTCACTCGCCGAGGTCCCGCCCTTTCAACTCGACGATCGCGTCGAGATTGACGAGCAGGTTCGACTGCGTTATCGCTACTTGGACATTCGACGTGACGAGATGCAGTCGAACCTGCGCCTGCGCGCGAGGGTGAACACCGCGCTGCGACGAGCGATGGACGCCCAAGGGTTCTGCGAAGTGGAGACGCCGCTGCTTTGGGCGCCGACGCCCGAGGGCGCGCGGGAGTTCGTGGTGCCCTCTCGTCTCAACCCCGGTGAGTTCTACGTACTACCCCAGAGTCCCCAGATCGCCAAGCAGCTCTTGATGGTGGGTGGCTTCGATCGCTACTACCAGATCGCGCGCTGTCTCCGCGACGAGGACCTGCGGGCCGACCGACAGTTCGAATTTACCCAACTCGACATCGAAGCGAGTTTCGTCTCCCAAGACGACGTCATGGGCTTCGTCTCTGAAGCAGTCCTCGACGCCGCTGAAGTCGCCACCGGGGTGCGTCCGGGGGAGATCGAAAGGATGACCTGGGCCCACGCGTTGGACCACTACGGCACCGACAAGCCCGACCTTCGCTTCGCCATGACGCTCCAGGACCTTTCGAGCGCCTTCGCCGCGACCGACGTGAAGGCGTTCTCGGCCCCGACCGTCAAGGCCCTGCGGGTCGAGGGCGGGGCGAGTTTCTCGCGCTCGAGGCTCGACGAGTTGACCGAACAGGCGAAGGGTCTCGGCGCGAAGGGTCTCGCGTGGTTTCGCGTCACCGCCGACGGCCTGGACTCGCCACTCGCGCGATACCTCTCCGGCGAGGAGACCGCCGCGATCGCGGGCGTCGACGGTGCGGCGAACGGCGACCTCATCTTGGTGGTGGCTGACGAGTACGAGTTGGCCTGTCACGTGCTCGGGGCGATCCGGGTCACGCTCGGCTCACCGCCAGTGGGTGAGGGTCCCTATCGCTACGTCTGGGTGACCGAGTTCCCCATGTTCGAAGGCGTGGACGAGGACGGCCACCTCCAAGCCGCCCATCACCCCTTCACCATGCCGCACCCCGAGGACCTCGGCCTGATTGAGACCGAGCCCCTCAAGGTGCGCTCCCAGGCCTACGACCTCGTGCTGAACGGTTGGGAGCTCGGTAGTGGCTCGGTGCGTATCCACCGCGCGGACATCCAGTCGCGGATCTTTCGGGCGCTGGGCATCAGCGACGACGTAGCGGAGGTCCGCTTCGGGTTCCTTCTCGGCGCCTTTCGTTACGGCGCGCCACCGCACGCGGGCTTCGCCTTCGGTATCGACCGTCTGGTAGCGATCTTCGCCGGCGAGGACAATATTCGAGAGGTCATCGCCTTCCCTAAGACTCAGTCCGGGGCCGACTTGATGACCGGCGCGCCCAAGAGCATCACCGAGCGTCAGCTGCGCGATCTGCGCGTCCGCATCGACCCGAAGGGCAAGTGAGTCACGTCACTCTTTGACGACGCCGTCACGCAGCGTCTGCGCGACGCGGCGCCCCTGGCCGAGTTACTACGGCCCCGTACGTTAGAAGAGATCGTCGGGCAGGACCACCTCGTCGGGGCGGAGGGGCCCCTGCGGCGGCTCGTCGAGACGAGGCAGCTCACCTCGATGATCCTGTGGGGACCGGCCGGCACCGGCAAGACGACCCTGGCCCGGATCCTCGCGACCTCGGCCGACTACGTGATCGAGAGTCTCTCGGCGGTGTCGAGTGGCGTGAAGGACGTCCGTGAGGCGATTCAGCGCGCGAGGGATCGACTGGGCGAGCGCGCGGAGCGCACCGTGCTGTTTATCGACGAGGTCCACCGGTTCAACAAGGCCCAACAAGACCTCCTCTTGCCGGCGACCGAAACCGGCGAAGTGGTGCTGATCGGGGCGACGACGGAAAACCCGTATTTCGAGGTGAACGCGGCGTTGATGAGCCGTTCGACGCTCTGGCGCCTTCGCCCCTTAGGTGAGGACGACCTCGCCACGTTGGTGCGTCGGGGCCTCAGCCTGCGCGGCGCCACGATCTCCGAGGAGGCGCTGGCGGCCATTACCGCCTCGGCCGACGGCGACGCGCGCAGCGCGCTCACCACTCTCGACACCGCGATTGTCCTGGC
>PLER01000104.1 GCA_003136495.1 Acidimicrobiaceae bacterium | reverse complement strand
GCCACCCGCCGACTTCCCCGGCGAAGCCGCTACCCGGGAACAGTGGCGACTGGTGCGTCGAAACGTAAAGGACGTTGGGGTCGTTCCAGAAGATCTGCTGGGTCCCGTTACCGTGGTGCACGTCCCAGTCGAGGATGAGGACGCGCTCGCCTTGGCTCAGCAGTGCCGCGCCCGCGATCGCGACGTTATTAAGTAAACAGAATCCCATCGCCCGATCGGCCAACGCGTGGTGACCGGGTGGTCGCGTCACCACGAAGCCGACGGCGTCGTCGCGGGCTTGCATCGCTTCGATCACCGAAAGGCCGGCCCCGGCCGCGTTCTTCGCGATCTCCCACGAGTCGTAGGTGGCGTAGGTGTCCTGGTCGAGATCGCCGCCGCCGCCGTAACAGTACGCCCCGAGTTCGTCAAGGTAACTGCCGTGGTGTACCCGCAACAGTTCGGCGCGCGACGCGGCGCGAGCCGGTGCTACGAGGAGGTCACCGCCGAGGTGCAAATCGGCCACGGCCGCGCGCGCGGCGCCGGTGCGGCTCGGTCGCTCGGGGTGGCCCGGGTCCTCGTGCCCGGCGTCGTCGTAGGCCTCGTTGACGATCAGGACCACGGGTGGACCAGGTACGTGGGGGACGAGGCGGGAAGCGCTGTCTCGATCCTGGGTGGCTCGAGCGAGAGGCGCACACTGATCTCACCCGCCGAGATCGACGAGGTCATGGGGATCCCGCTGTGGTGAAAGACCGCCATCATGTCGACGTTGCGACAGAGCGTCTCGGCACGAAAGACCGTGACGCCGCGCGATCGCGCCGCCGTGGCGAGGCTCGCCAAGAGCCGACCACCCAGTCCCCGGCGCTGGTAGTCGTCGCGCACCACGAAGGCCACCTCCGCTTCGCTCGTCCCGGGATAGCGCTCGTAGCGGGCCACGGCGACCAGTTCCTCACCGTCTTCGATAACGAGCGCGAGGCGGTCGTGGTAGTCGACGTGGGTCAGGTGTTCGACTTCGACGGGGGAGAGTTCGGGGTGGAAGGAGAAGTACCGGGTGTAGATGGAATCGGGCGAGAGGTGCCCGTGGAAGCGCAGCAGTTTCCCCTCGTCGTCCGGGCGAATCGGTCGAAGCAGTAGGGTCGCACCGCTTTCGGTGTCCACGTCAGCCTCCAGCTCGGTCGGGTAGTTGGTGACAGCGCCGATCGTACGATCGTGGCGAACCTTCTTTATCGCCTGCACGTTCGCCCTCACGACATCAACTCGGATCGTGGCGGCCCGAGGGCTCGAGGGCCGCTCGACGCGCGTCGAAGGCTCGCTGCGCGGGGTGATCGGCTCGAGAGCGCTGCCGTGACCGATCCGCGCGCTGGCACGCCGATGGTCGCAGGTCTGTGGTGTTCACGCTCATCTTCATACCGTTAGTTTCTCGCGCGTCGAACGCCTTCACCTAGGGCCAAAAGTAACTTTCTTCGCGCGCTGAGGCGTCGGGGCACGGGGTCCTTCGCGGGTCGCCGTCACGACGACGCGTCACTCGCGGGCGCTTGGGCGTCCAAGACGATGGTCGTGCCGCAGGTGCCGTCGAGCAGACCCTGGGCCTCGTCGAGGCGCCCGATTACGGCCCGAGTGCCCATGGCCTCCACGAAGCGACAGGCCGCTTCGACCTTCGGCCCCATTGAACCCGCGCTGAAGGACATCGCGCGAAGCTCCTTGGCGGTGGCGAGTTTGATGATTTGCTGCGACCGGGACCCGTACTCGCGGTAGACGCCGGGGACGTCGGTCAGTATGAGGAGTACCTCGGCGTGCACGTCACGCGCGATGACCGCGCTCGCGAGGTCCTTATCGATGACCGCTTCGACGCCGGAGAGGTGATCGTGCGCGTCTCGCTGCACCGGTATCCCCCCGCCCCCGGCGCAGATTACGATGGCGCCGTCGTTGAGCAAGGTGTGGATCATGGAGGACTCGACGATGACCAAGGGATCGGGCGAGGCGACGACGCGCCGCCAGCGCGGGCCGTCTTGGGCGATCGTCCAGCGCGCCGCGGCGGCCAGACGACGGGCCTCGCCTTCTTCGTAGCCGAGGCCGACGAACTTGCTGGGGTGCAAAAACGCGGGGTCGGCGGGATCGACGACCGTCTGGGTCACCAGGGCGACGACGGGGCGGACGGGGAGTGCGTTCTTGAAGGCCTGCAATAGCCAGTACCCGATCATCCCTTGGGTTTGGGCCCCGATGACGTCGAGGGGATAGGGCTCGGCGAGGAGGGGATCGTTCGCACTCTCTACCGCCAACAGACCGACCTGGGGCCCGTTGCCGTGGGTGACGATGAGCTCGTTGTCGCGCGCGACGAGCGCGAGCTGGGCGACGGCGTCCTCGACGTGGTGGCGCTGGATTGAGGCGGCCGGTTTCTCACCGCGCTGGAGGAGCGCGTTGCCCCCGAGGGCCGCCACGAGTCGCATCTCAGGGACTCGCGAGGGTCGCGACCATGATCGCCTTGATGGTGTGGAGGCGGTTCTCGGCCTGGTCGAAGACGATGGAGGCGGGGGACTCGAAAACGTCGTTGGTCACCTCGAGGGCGTCGACGCCGTAGGTCGCGTGGAGTTGTTGGCCGATCTCGGTCTCGGTGTCGTGCAGCGCCGGCAGACAGTGGAGGAACTGCACCTTCGGGTTGTGAGTCGCAGCCATCAGCGCGGCGTTCACCTGATAGGGCAGGAGGAGCTTTATCCGTTCGCCCCACTGCGCAGCCGGTTCGCCCATGGAGAGCCAGACGTCGGTGTAGAGGAAGTCGGCCGTCTCGACCGCCGCCGAGAGGTCGTCGGTGATCGTGACGCGCGCGCCCGATTTTCCGGCGAGGTCGCTCGCGATGGCGCGTACCTCGCCACTGGGTTGGAGCGACGCGGGCGCGGCGATGCGTACGTCCATGCCCAGCATCGCTCCGACCACCAGTGTCGAGTTCGCGGTGTTGTTCCTCGCGTCGCCCACGTAACAGAGCACGATCTCTTCGAGTGGTTTCGTCGAGTGGTCGGTGATGGTCAGCACGTCGGCGAGGAGTTGTGTCGGGTGCCACTGGTCGGTGAGCCCGTTCCACACCGGAACGCCGGCGTAGGCGGCGAGCTGATCGACGTCGGCCTGGGCGGAACCTCGAAACTCGATGCCGTCGAAGAATCGACCCAGGACGCGCCCCGTGTCCTTGACGGACTCCTTGTGACCGATGTGCGACTCGTTCGGACCGAGGTAGGTGACGTGCGCACCCTGGTCGTGCGCGCCGACCTCGAAGGCCGACCTCGTGCGGGTGGAGGACTTCTCAAAGATGAGGGCGATGTTGAGGCCTGAGAGGTGCTGCGCCTCCTCGTGGGACTTCTTTTGGTGGCGCAGCAGCCTCGCGAGCGTCAACACGTCCAGGAACTCCTCCTTGGTGAGGTCCGCGTCCTTTAACAGACTCCGACCCGCCAGTTCTTGTCCAGAGAATTCGTGGTTCATACAACCGCCTCTTCCTTCATCTCGCGCACGTAGGCGCGCTCACCGATGTCGCTCAGGTCGAGTCCCACCGCTTGTTCGTTCGCGCTCACGCGCAGTCCGACGGTCTTCTCGCACAGCCAGAGGATGGCGAGGGTCATCACGAAGGGGTACAGAAGACCCGCGCCGGCCAGGACGCCCTGGCGCCCGAGCTGGACCCAGCCGCCCGCGACCCCCGCGGCGTTGATCGCTAGACTCGCGAACACGCCGGTCAACACGACGCCGATGACGCCCGCGACCATGTGCACGCCCACCACGTCGAGCGCGTCGTCGTAGTGCAGCCGGTACTTCAGCTGAACCGCGGCGTAACAGCCGAGACCGGTGACGGCACCGATGACGAGGGCCGCCCACACCGGTACGTAGCCCGAGGCCGGGGTGATCGCGGCGAGTCCGGCGATAGCGCCCGCGGCGATCCCGGTCCCCGAAGGTTGACGGCGACGAACCCACTCAACGCTCATCCAGCCCAGCATGCCGGCGCACGCACCGATCTGGGTGTTGACGAGGGCCACACTCGCGAGCGCGCCCGCGCTGCCGGCACTGCCCGCGTTGAAGCCGAACCAACCGAACCACAAGATCCCCGCGCCGAGGAGCACGAAGGGAACGTTGTGCGCCCGATCCACTCGTTGGCGCCGCCCGAGGTAGAGCACGGCGGCGAGGGCTGAGGCACCGGCCAACTCGTGCACCACCGAGCCACCCGCGAAGTCCACCGCGTGCAGTCCGCCGGCCCCGAGGAAACCGCCTCCCCACACCCAGTGGGCGAAGGGGCAGTACACCAGTAGCGACCAGAGCGCGATGAACATGAGGTAACCGCGAAAGTGCATGCGCTCGGCGAAGGCGCCCGCGATGAGCGCGGGCGTGATGACCGCGAACATCATCTGAAAGGCCATGAAGAGGAGAGCCGGGATGTGCGGTGCGAAGGCGCTCGGCGCGTCGCCGACCCCACGGAGCATCACGTAGTGAAAGCCCCCGACGACGCCGCCGTGATCGGGTCCGAAGGCCAACGAGTAGCCGACGACGACCCACAGGACACTGACCACGCCGATGGCCACGTAGGACTGGGCCATCGAGGAGATGACGTTCTTCTGGCCTACCAGGCCCCCGTAGAAGAGCGCGAGACCCGGCATCATGAAAAAGACCAGGCCGCTGGCGACGAGCATCCAAGCGGTGTCGCCGGTGTTGATCATCGCGACACCCTCGGCGTGCCCGTCGTCACTTCGACCGCTTCGGCCGTCACCGTACTCGTCATGATGGGGACCCGCTAGGCCGAGTCGCGCACGAGGGGACAGGTCATGCACCGCGGACCGCCGCGACCGCGCCCGAGCTCGCTGCCCGCGACGGCCAGGACCTCGATGCCGTGCTCGCGCAGCATGGTGTTGGTCGCGACGTTGCGCTCATAACCCATCACCACGCCGGGCGCCACCGCGAGGAAGTTCGTGCCGTCGTCCCACTGCTCGCGTTCGGCGGCGCGCACGTCCTCGTCGGTCGTGAGCACGGTGATCTGTTCCACCTCGAGGATCTCGGCCAGCTTCGCCCAGAGGTCGTGGTTCTTCGTGATCACGAGTTCACCGGGTGCCTCGCCGGCGGTAATCGACCAACTGCGCAGACGGCGATCGAAGTACGGATAGAGCACGAAGGTGCCCACGTCCACCATCGACATCACGGTGTCGAGGTGCATGAAGGCGTGACTGTGGGGTAGTTCAATGGCGACGACGGTGCGGGCTTGCGCGCTCTCAAAGAGCGCGCGGGCGACGGTCTCGATGGCCATGGGCGTCGTGCGCTCGCCCATGCCGATCAAGACGGCGTCGTGTCCGATGACGTGCACGTCACCGCCCTCGATGGTGGCGGGTTGGTAGTCGCGGTCCGCGCCGCCGTAGTAGGTGACGAAGTCCGACGTCGCGAAGTTCGGGTGGAACTTATAGATCGCTTTGGTGTTCAGCGTCTCTCGACGACGCGCCGGCATGGCCATGGGGTTCATCGTCACCCCGCCGTAGATCCAACAGGAGTTGTCGCGCTGGAAGAGGTGATTGGGTAGCGGCGGCAAGACGAAGTCGTCGCGGTGCAACACGTCCCACTTCAGGCTGTGCGCTCGCTGGGGGTGGAGGTCGGCCTTGATGACGCCGCCGATGAGGAGTTCGGCGAGGTGGCGACCGTCGAGGTCGCCGAAGAGCCGCCGCATCGGGTCGACCAACGACGGACCGAAGTTCTCCGGCGTGCACAGTCGATCGAGGACGAAGTCCCGGCCTTCGGGAAGCTCGAGCGTCTCGGCGAGGAGTTGACCGAAGTAGTGCACCCGGACGCCGCGCTCCCGTAGCGCCTCGGCGAACGCGTCGTGCTCTTCTTTGGCCTTCTGCGCCCACATCACGTCGTCGAAGAGCAGACCTTCGATGTTGTCCGGCGTGAGCCTCGAGAGCTCTAGTCCGGGTCGGTGGACGATCGCCTCTCGTAGCTGGCCGACCTCGGAGTCGACGCGGAGCGTCGAGGGGAGTGGCGCCGCCTCGGTGGTGAAAATTCCTGACGTCATAGCGTTACCTCCGCGTCGAGTTCGGGTGCTTCGATTGGTTCCACCGCCAGGCCGAGGCGCTGGCGACGGGCGTTCATGAAGGCGTAGAGGATGAATCCGGCGAGGACGACGACGATGGCCTGATAGACGACCTGGTACCCGGAGGCGAAGGTCACCCACATCGAAAAGAGCACGCTCGTGCCCGCGACGGCTAAGTCCCTCGCGAGACGCCACCCCTCGACACGACGGCGTCGAGAGACGAGGTAGGTGAGCTGCGCGAGCGCGGAGAAGAAGTACGGGATGGCGACCGTCACGACCGAAAGGTCGACCAAGTAGGTGAAGACGGTGAGGCCCGAGGACGTGGTGTAACTCCAGAGCAGCAGGATCGAGGGTAGCGCCGTGCCGACCAGGATGCCGAACCAGGCGGTGCCGTTCTTGTCCTTCCAGGCGAAGGGCCGCGGGAAGAGATCGTCCTGGGCGATTGCGCGCGAGGTCTCGGTGACGATCAGCGTCCAGCCGTTGAGTGCACCGATGCCCGAGATGACCGCCAAGGCCGCGATGGTCTTTCCGGCCCACGCGCTGTGAGGAAAGATGCTGTCGATGGCGTTAACGAAGGGGGAGCCGGTCGCTACCAGCGTGTGGTGAGCCACGAGTCCCATGACGGCGGCCGTCACCAGCACGTACAACATGGCGCTCAGCGCGGTGCCCATGACCGAGGCCTTACCCACGTTGCGGCGAGGGTCGCGTACGCGCTTGGCGGTGATCGCCGCCGCCTCCACGCCGATGAAGGAGAAGAGCGCCACCCCGGCCGCGATGCCGATGCCGCTGTAGAGGCTGCCGCCGGTGGCGTTAAATGGCCCAAAGTGCGCGTTCTGGATGAAGAACCATCCAACGACACCAATGAAGAGCAGCGGCACGAACTTGAGGACCACCGTGACGTTCTGGAACCACGCGACTTGTCGAACTCCGGCCAGGTTGATGATGGCGGGTATCCACAGGCCGACGAGCGCGATGCCCCAGTTCTCCATGCCCGAGGGGTGGTGGAACCCGAGCAGGGCGTCGACGTAAAAGACCCACGAGGCGACGATCGCGGCGTTGCCGGCCCAGGACTGCACCCAGTAACACCAGCCGACGAAGAACCCCGCGAAATCACCGAACTCGTGACGGGCGTAGGCGTAGAGACCGCCGTCGCCGTTGGGGATTCGCTTGGCCAACTGGCCAAAGAGCACCGCGAGCAACATCGCCCCCACCGCGATCACTGCGAGCACCCCGATGCCCATGGTGCCCGCACCGGCTAAGACGGCGGGCATGGTGAAGACTCCGGTGCCAACGATGCTGCCGACGACGAGGGCCGTGGCCGAGGGCAACCCCATGACCTGCGCCTTCTGCTGATTACGCGTCGACAGCGGTGGGACGCTGCCGTCCGACTGTTCGGGCTTGGGGGGGACGATGACGGTTGACATATTTTTTCCTTCTCTCAAGGACCTAGGAGTGCACTACGAACATTCGACGTCATCAGGCGTCACGACGCACGAGCAGAACCATCGCCGCCCCGATCGTCGCGGCGGCGTAGGCCAGCAGGACGAAGAACCCCGCGCTCGGAGCCAAGAGGTTGGGGAACCGGACGACGGCCGACATCGCCGCCCCGGCGGAACTGGGGAGGTACCGCGTGATGTCGTTGTTCCACGGGGCCGGAAGCAGCTGCACGAGACCGGGAACGATCAAGAGCACCGTGAAGAGGATGGCGACGGCGCCGGCGGTGTGGCGAACGATCGCACCGACCCCGATGGCGATCACTCCGATTAACACCATGCGAACGGGACCGCCCAGGACGGCGCGGAGCACGCCGGGATCGGTGATCGATAAGCCGGCGTGTTTGGCGACCAGGAGCGCTTGACAGATGAAGAACGCCGTGACGCACGACACCAGGCTGACGATGGCGATGACCGCGCTGAAGGTCAGGACCTTGGCGCCCAGCAGCACGCGCCGTTGTGGCGTAGCGCCGAAGGTGAGTTTGATGACGCCGGTCGCGTACTCGGAGGTCATCACGAGCACGCCGAGCACCCCGATGCACAGTTGGGCGACGTTGAGCCCGGCGTAACTGTAGAGGAGCGGATCAAAACCATTTCTCACGTAGACGCTCTGTTGGCCCCAATGGCCCACGACCAGCGCGGTGAGCAGGACACCCAGGCCGACGGTGCTGACGACGGTGACGACCAGGGCCCACGTGGTCGATCGCACGGTGCGTAATTTGGTCCACTCTGATTGGCACGCGGCGTGCAGTACGTCGAACAACCGACCTTCGACCGCCGCCGGGGTTCCCTGGGACAACAACGCCTGGGTCACGCGGGGCTCCCCGCCACGTGCTGGACCGTGCCTCGGTACTCGGCGTGGGCACGGGTCACGTCCATAAAGGCGTCTTCCAATGAGGCGTGCTCGGTCGAGAGTTCGTAGAGCGTCAGACCCGCGCCGGCCGCAAGAATCCCCACGTCTCGCGACTCCAGGCCCTGCACGCTGAGCTCCTGGGGAGCGTCGACGGTGACGACGGCACCCTTGTCGCGCAGCAACACCACCAACGCGTCGGCGTCGGGCGTGACGACCTTGACGTGATGGCCCGCGCTTTGCTCGATGAAATCGGCGACCGAGCCGGAACTGAGCAGACGACCTCGCCCGATGATGATCAGGTGATCGGCCGTCAATGACATTTCAGTCATGAGGTGACTGGAGACGAGGACCGTCCGACCTTCGGTGGCGAGGGAGCGAAGCAAGTGACGAACCCAGACGATGCCTTCGGGGTCCAGTCCGTTGATCGGCTCGTCCAAAATGAGTATCGCGGGGTCACCGAGCAGGGCGGCGGCGATACCGAGCCGTTGACCCATGCCGAGCGAGAGTTCGCCGACCCGTCGGTGGGCGGCCTCGGTGAGACCGACGATGGCGAGGACCTCGTCGACCCGTGAGCGGGGGATCTTGTTGGACTCGGCCAGCCAATTGAGGTGATTTCGGGCCCTCCTGCCGGGGTGGGCGGCGTTGGCATCGAGGAGTGCGCCCACCTCGTGCAGGGGGAATCGAAGTGAACCGTAGGCATGTGCCCCGATCGTGACCGTCCCTGACGTCGGTGCGTCCAGGCCGACGATCATCCGCATGGT